>JBAHZW010000032.1:0-15467 GCA_037132835.1 Colwellia sp.
ACGACTCAACAATGAAAAAAACGCTTTTAGCCGAATCTTTCAGACAGCGTTTATTGGTCATTTTTACGGCGTTATCACCTTTTTATGTGGAATAACCACATTACAAAGGCTCTGCCTTGTATAAATACCCAACAATTCGCTGCAAAAACAATCTCGAAAGATCAACTGCCCCTATAGGAATTAAAATTAATACCATTATTCTGCATGAAAGAAGTGCGCACTTAGAGCATGTTCTTATGCGGATTGGTATGACTTCATTCTGTAAGTGATTACATCAATAAACAAAGGAAAACCGACAATATGCGACAAAGTGTCACACCCTGAGCTTCGTTTACGTTATAGAGCTTACTGGGCAGTCTCCCGTGCAATTAAAGTGACAAATATTAATTTAGTGTCACAATGGCTCAATGAGTTATCAACAGGAAGATGAATGAAAACTTTTTTTACCTTATTTTTTATACTATTAAGTAATACTATTGCCGCCGCAGAGCAAGCAGAAGAAATATTTGCTCAACTAACACCTTCACTTTATCAAATCAAATTAATTGATCAAGCAAGTGGCGAGAAATCTTCAATAGGATCGGGGTTTCAAATTAGCAAAGATGGCATTATCGCCACTAACTATCATGTTATTTCTAGCTATGCTCGACACCCTAATAAATATAGAATCGAGTACTTAGATCATCAAGGCAATACGGCTGAAATGGAATTAGTGAGTGTCGATGTCATTAATGATCTTGCCCTTGTTAAACGACAAGTTGTCAGTGACATGCCCTTCTTTGTGCTGGCGGATAAAAAGCCAATAAAAGGTGAAAAATTATTTTCCCTAGGTAACCCCCATGACTTAGGAATGATTGTAGTACCCGGTACTTATAATGGTTTAAAGAAGGAGTCATTTAATGAGCGCATCCATTTTACTGGCTCTATCAATTCAGGAATGAGTGGCGGACCTGTGGTTAACAAAGCGGAAGAAGTGGTAGGGATTAATGTCGCAACTTCAGGTAATCAGATTGGTTTTTTAGTGCCACACGATAAATTGGTAACACTTTTTAATGACTACAACAAACAAGCCCCAGCAGACATTCAACAACAAATATCTGCACAGTTATTTACTAACCAAAATAAGCTAATGAACGCATTGCTTACCAATACATGGCAAAGTAAAGAGCTAGCAGGTAAGGCAATGATCCCCATTATTGATGTGCCTTATATTCGTTGTTGGGGTGACTCTAATGCCGATAAAGACGATGCAATTATTGAAGCCGTGATCGCTAACTGCTCTTTAGATGAAAACACCTACCTTTCATCACGCTTTTTTACGGGCAGTGTTGAAATTGAATTTCGTTATATGCAAGCTAAGAACTTAAGTGATAATAAGTTTTATCACTTATATCAGCAGCAAATATCTCGCGCTGGCGCTGGCAATAGGGCAGGAAAAGATGATGTCAGTGAATATCAGTGTCATCACGATTTAATTAGCCCTGAAAGCACCGCCAATACAAGTAAGGCAATAAACAATAAAAGTGTTTTTTGTACTAGGGCTTATAAAGATTTCCCTGATTTATATGATGTGCTTTATTTAAGCGCTAGTATTGATAAGAGCCAACAAGGCTTAGTGAGTCACTTTACCTTGGCAGGGGTTAGCCAAGAAAATGCCATGGCTTTCACCCGTAAATTTATGGAGGCTGTTTCATGGAAGTAACGAATGCCACGCCTGCCGATATGACAGACACTAACGCTGGTTTAGTGAGTGCCCGTGATGATGTATTGATGGCGCAAGGTGAAATTATTATTGAAGAGATCAGCCGTAATCATAAATTGTTACGTCGTCATCGTCTAAATCAAAACAGTATTACTATAGGTCGAGATTATCATAACGATATTATCTTAACTGACCCCTATATTTGCGCTAAACACTTATCATTAACTTACGCTCAAGGTGTTTGGCATATTAATGATAATAGCTCTCTCAATGGGACGGTATTAGAAACGAGCAAGAATAAAAAACAAAATGCTCATCAACAAAAAATCCAAGATGGCGATGTCATTATTTTAGGTGAAAGCCAATTAAGAGTATTATTTAAAAGTCATCAAGTGGCTGAAACAATTACCTTTAGCCCTTTCGAACAGCTAATCGATTTTATTCGTAACCCCGTTGCGGTATTTAGCATTGTCGCACTATTTATGCTGATTGCTGCTAACCTGACTTATTTGAATCAACTAACAGAGACCAATATAAGCCAGTTGTTTGTTGGGGCTTTTAGTAAGAGTTTGTTATTAGCTTTATGGCCAGCAGGCGTGGCTCTCGTTTCTCATCTAACTAAAAATGATCCCCGAATATTAGCGCAACTTGGCATTAGTTTTACTTTTTATATTTTGATGTGGCTGAGTGATTTATTAGCCGATATTATTGCTTTTAACACCGCAAGTAATTCCCTGCTTGGTATTATTATTACACTGATCACCATTAGCCTCACCTTTAGTCTGTTTTGGTTTAATAGCTATATTGGCTTTCATGTGAGTGCTAAGCGCAGAGTGATTGTGGCAATAAGTATCACCCTTTTATTATTGGGTGGCTCTTACTTGTTGCAATACAGCAAAAAGCCAGAGTTTAACCCGCACCCTCGGTATGATGCCACTATCATGGCACCTAATTATTTAATGGTCTCAAGTAATGATGTTGATAGCTTTATTAAGCAAAGCAATAAGTTATTTGAACAAGCCAATACTGCGGCACAAAAAGATGTCAAACTGTAGCTTGGTTATAACTGATTAGAAAAAGGCTTATTTTCAGATGAAAATAAGCCTTTTTTATACAACAATCTCACCTAAGGTGGTCTTCGTTATAACCTTTGAATAAAACTACTTGCCTATGCACTTGGCTCAGGATCGTCATCCCCGTGGTGTTTTATACCAATTTAATGAAACTGGTATTAATACGGGGATCCAGCTTCTAAAGTACAATGGATCTTCGATTAGAGACTTCGAAGATGACGCTTACAAAGACCTCCTGAATAAACTATGCCACTTCACATAGGCATGTAAAACTATGGGCGTGGAATAAAACCAACCGCGTCATACACTGAGGTCAGTATTTTATTCGCCCGAGTAGACGCTTTTTCAGCGCCATTTCTCATCACTTCTTCTAAAAAGTTTTGATCGGCACGGTACTCGTGGAACTTAATTTGTATCGGCTCTAATAAAGCAACAACCGCATCGGCAACATCACCTTTTAAATGACCATACATTTTATCTTCATAGGCAGGGACTAATTCGGCAATGCTTTTACCTGTTGCACAAGACAATAGTGACAATAAATTTGAAACGCCGGGTTTTTCTTCAAGGTTATAATATATTCGAGCTTGTTCATCTGAATCGGTTACCGCACGTTTTATTTTCTTGGCTATCTTTTTAGGATCTTCTAATAAGCCAATAAAGTTGCCTGGATTAGTATCCGATTTAGACATTTTTTTAGTCGGTTCAAGTAAGCTCATGACTCGAGCACCATGCTCAGGAATAAAAGGAGCTGGCACCTTAAAAATATCGCCATAAATATTATTGAAGCGTGTGGCTATATCTCTAGCGAGTTCTAAATGTTGTTTTTGATCATCCCCTACCGGAACACGGTCGGCACCATAAAGTAAAATATCTGCCGCCATCAATACTGGGTAAGTAAATAAGCCAGAGTTCATATTCACTTCAGCTTTTTGTGACTTATCTTTATATTGAGTCATGCGGTTCAATTCACCCATTTGGGTATAACAATTTAACACCCAACTCAATTGGGCGTGGGCGGGCACATGTGATTGAATAAATATAGTGCTTTGCTTTGGGTCAACCCCACAGGCCAAGTACAAGGCTAAGCCATCTAAGGTCGCCTTTCTTAAATCTTCAGGTTTTGGGCGAACGGTAATCGCATGTTGGTTAACTAACATGTAGTAACATTCATGTGTTGCCTGCATATTAACCCATTGCTTTAATGCGCCTAAATAATTACCAATAGTTAATTCACCTGACGGCTGGCAGCCGCTTAATACAATAGGTTTACTTGTCATTTGTTTTTACCTTTAACTTCTGAATACGTTAATAATACTTTACATGCCTATGTAGTTTACTCAAGATCTCTTTGTAAGCGTCATCTTCGAAGTCTCTCATCGAAGATCCATTGCGCTTTAGGTACTGGATCCCCGTATAAAAAACCACGGGGATGACGATCCTGAGCCAAGTCCATAGGTATAATACTTTATGAGTAAAATTTTTTTCTCATAATGTTTATGATGAAACCTTGGCTAACTCGGTACGCATTTCATCAATGGCGACTTTATAGTCACCTTGAGAAAATATCGCAGAGCCCGCTACAAACATATCGGCACCTGCCGTGGCAATGTCAGCAATATTAGTGGCTTTAACACCACCATCCACTTGTAATCTAATATCATAGCCACTTTGAATGATTTTTTCTTTTACTAAGCGTAACTTAGCTAATGTTGTGGGAATAAAAGATTGCCCCCCAAAGCCGGGATTGACAGACATTAATAAAATAACGTCAAGCTTGTCCATAACAAAGTCTAAACAATGCAAAGGGGTCGCGGGGTTTAATACGAGTCCAGCTTTACAGCCACTGTCTTTAATCAATTGCAAGCTTCTGTCAATATGATCGCTGGCTTCTGGATGAAACGTAATAATATCTGCACCCGCCTCAGCAAACTTCGGGATAAGCGTATCGACATTGTTAACCATGAGATGAACATCAATAGGGGCGCTAATACCGTAATCACGTAACGACTGACATATCATAGGGCCAAACGTTAAATTGGGAACGAATTGATTATCCATTACGTCAAAATGAACAACGTCTGCACCTGCCGCTAATACCTTAGCAACATCATCACCTAAGCGAGCAAAGTCAGCGGATAATATCGAGGGAGCAATTAAATAATCAGACATAGAAAAGACCTAGTGTTAAATTTATGCGCTATTTTACCTAATATAGTGTGATTAATGAAGAGTTGAATTCAACAGATAGAAAAGCACCGAGATGGTGAATTGCGCACCAAAAAAGCGCGATTCAAGTGCCCCCCCTGATTAGGTTTATGTTAAAGCCTTTGTTCAAACAAAATAACCAACTGTTTATATTGATATAAATTATTTTTCATTGTTTTTTTTAATAGGCACCCTAATTGCTTTATTCCATAGTGTTTAGAAGAACAACATTAATAATATATGGGAAGAAATAATATGAAAAAGTTACCTTTAACGCTTGCTGCTTTATCTTTAGCAACAAGTACTGCTTTTGTTTCAACTACTGCCTTTGCTGAAGTTTCTGCTAACGTGTCTGCTACCAGTAACTACTTATGGCGTGGTCTTGAACAAACTAGTGGTGATGCTGCTATTTCGGGTGGTATTGATTACTCTGCTGAATCAGGTTTTTATGCGGGTACATGGGTATCAAATGCTTGGGGTGGTACTGAATTAGATTTGTACGGTGGTTATGGTGCCGATATCAACGAAAGCATGTCATATGATGTTGGCTTTATTTACTATGCTTACCCTGATATTGATGATGTTGATTTCTCTGAAGTCTATGCTAACTTTACCTTTACTGGCTTAACCTTAGGTGTTGCGGTATTAACTTCTGCAGAAGATTATGATGCTGGTGATTCTATCTACGCAAGTGCTGATTACGCCTTAGCACTGAGCAACGGTGCAGAAGTTGGCTTTCATGTGGGTTCATACAGTGGTGATGCTGTCGACGGATGGTACGGTGAAAGTGCTATTGATTTCGGTGTAAGCTTAAGCAAAGATAATTTCACTTTTGGTGTTTCAAAAACTGATTACGAAGATGGCCTGAACAGTGACGATATGAAATTCTACGTATCTTACTCGGTAGACATTTCTTTATAATTTAGTTAAAGATTTTAGCAAGTAGCTTTTTTACTTACTAAATGATTTTCAAAACCTGAAGTTTTAAAGCTTCAGGTTTTTTTATCCCTTTTTTTCAACAACCATTGGGTATAAGTAGCGCTCGTTATGAACTTTATTTCAACGTTGAAAAGTGTAACTGCGGCCTTTTTTGGCGTGCAAAGTAATAAAAATAGAGCGCGAGATCTGAGTGAAGGCAAACTCAGTCATTTTATTATTGTCGGCATAATAGCGCTAGTAATTTTCATTGTCATGTTAATCACTCTTGTTAGTTTGATTATACCTAATAGTGTTTAAGCCAAAACTACTCTTCTCAGCGAGTTGATGAAATGAATTAAGCGACTTGTTAACGCAATCCCTCAATTACTTATACAAGGCTAGCAACTCTGCTACTTTTTGGCGTTTAGTGGTCTTTTGACTGATTGTTCTTGCCACCTTCAGTGATTTTATTTTTACTGCATGCTCGTATATTTTTCGCGTCCAGATAGTGTCATGATTAGAAATAAGCACTGATACGGTGCCATCTTTACTCACTTCTTCTGCGGCATTGGCAAGGTCGGCTTGCTCATCTAAACCAAAGCCATTACCCGAATAACTGGTAAAACTCGCGGTTTTACTTAAGGGCACATACGGAGGATCACAATAGATAACATCACCTTGTTGTGCGCGAGAAAATGTTTGTCGATAGCCCTCACAAACAAAGGTCGCTTTTTTCGCTTTTTCGGCGAAGTAGTTCAGCTCATTTTCAGGAAAATAGGGCCGTTTATATTGACCAAAAGGGACGTTGTAACCACCCTTTTGGTTATAACGACATAAACCATTATATCCATGGCGATTCATATATAAAAAAACTAAAGAGCGAAAATAACTGTCTTTGCTGTCATTAAAATCTTTGCGCAACTGGTAATAAGTATCCGCTTGGTTGTGCTCTGCATTAAAGAATTTTTTTGCATCTTCAATGAAGCTATCGGGCTTATCTTGGAGGATTTTATAAAGGTTGATTAAATCTTGATTGATATCATTAAGAATGTAGTGATCGTAATGAGTGTTCAGAAAAACCGAGCCAGCACCAACAAAAGGCTCGATTAGACGGCGTTCTTTAGGTAGCATTTTTGCAATGACATCACATAAGCTGTATTTTCCGCCAGCCCACTTCAAAAATGCTCGATGTTTATTCTTCATACTACCGACTAAACTTTATATGATAAAATTAAGCGTGGATTGTAGCTTGTATCATCGCTTAAAGGTATTTATTTCCTTGATAATAGATGAAATATCCTTCAGCCAAGGTTTACGATTCTTAAGGCTTTCAGGCAAGTAACTCATCGCAGCTTTTGCTGCGACTTTACTCGGATACACTTTCGAAGTAACCACTATAAAGCTTTGCTCTTTTAGTAGCCGTTGGTAGCTATATAAGGCTGAGGTAGCGTATTCATTAATAAAGTTCTGCCATAGTTTATGCTCTACAAAGCCAGCTATCTGTATAACATAACCTTGTTCATAAACTACCGCTTGATTCTGATAATAATAACTATCTATGCCAAGGGGTTCTGTCGAGCTTTTTTGCTTCAAAGCAAGCGCTTCTATCACTTCATTTTTTTCAGCTATACCTTGTTCTGGCTTAATGCTATTGGTGGTTATTTTATTTGTTAACGTTTTCGGTGCCTCTATTGCTAGTGCTGCTATTACCTCTGCTGGGTTGCCTGTTGTTGGTTCAGGCTTGGGAGCAGGAAGAGGCGATAATATAGCTAGGCTTATATCTTCACTTGAAGCTTGCAATTCCGTATTTTTAACCACGGCTATTTCAGCAACCGTTGTTTCTTCTTTCTTTTGAATTTGAGTCGGTTTTTCTGTTTTTGACGCTTCCACTGGCATTACTGTCTGTAATACTTCAGCACTTTTTTCAATAACGTTCTGGATTAGTGGAGGTAATTGATAATGAGTGGTCTCTACCATTTTCTGATATCCCCAAAAACCTATTATGGACATTATAATGATCAGTACGGCAGCAGCTAAACTTATTTTTTTCCAAATTGATGAGGTATTTTTCGCTTTACTGACTTGTATTTTTTTGTCATCAAAGCTTATTACTTGCCCAGTTTCAGCATCGATTACAGCCATTTTGTTTTTGAATAAACGCTTGTTCATTGATAATTGATGTGCGGCTTCGGTTAGTCCAAAGATCACTACATTGATAGTAAATTTATTCTTTTTAGCAAGATTAACTAATTGACATAATTCATACTTGAGCTGTAATGACAGTGTTTGACCATGCTCGATGATAATTGAAATGTCTTCCTCTTGCAGTCGTGCAAACTTTAAGATACTAACGGCTAACGATTGCTCGGGGTCAAAAAGTGTATTGACAAATAACTGCTCGACAAGGCGGCAGCGCATTTGAATATCATTTAACTTATGTGAAGCAGTAACGAAGGCAACATTGACTTGATTAGCACGACTATTTGGCAGCGCATGAGAAAGACTGACAAGGTATTGACTGGCTAAATGAGAGTATTGTTCAGTATTCTTGGCTACAACCAATACCGCTTGTTTAGTGAAGCGTAAGTTGTAATCAATGCGCGTTATGGTACTAATACTGGTAGTAGTATTGGTTGACAATGCCGAACTCCTCAATGGAGTTATTGCTTGTTGATGTGATAATAAGGTGTTTACCAATGCAGACATGCTTAATCCTTTCTATATAGGTATATACTTCCTACTACGCGTATCAGCATAATAAGAAGTAAATAATTACAGAATCTCTTGAAGCATCTCTTGTGTGACGTCGTCACGAATTTCAGAACGTCCTATCGCGGTAGGTACTATAAATCTAAGCTTACCCGCAATATTCTTTTTATCTAAGCGCATATGACGAATAAACTCAGCAAAGCCCATGTTCTGTGGTGCTATGACGGGTAGGTCAAATGCTGTGATTAATTTTTCTATACGCCGAAATTCTGACACTTCAAGCAAATTCATTGCTACTGCTAACTTAGAAGCAAGCACCATGCCAGTTGCTACCGCTTCGCCATGCAACCAATTGCCATAACCTTGCTCAGCTTCAATAGCATGCCCAAAAGTATGACCAAGATTTAGTAAGGCTCTATCACCGGCTTCTTTTTCATCGTTGGCAACTATGTCAGCTTTACATTGACAGCATTTTTCTATCATCTGGGCTAATAATTTTTGATCGCCTGATTTTATCGCTAAGATGTTATTTTCCAACCAGATAAAGAAATCCTTATCACCTAAAATACCGTATTTAATCACTTCGGCCATGCCGGCATTAAATTCACGAACAGGTAAAGTCGTCAGGCTATCGAGGTCAATAAAAACAGCTTTGGGTTGGTAAAATGCCCCAACCATATTTTTCCCTAAGGGATGGTTTACTGCCGTTTTTCCTCCTACAGAGGAGTCAACTTGTGACAGTAATGTTGTCGGGATTTGGATGAAATCGATACCCCGTTGATAACATGCCGCTGCAAACCCGGTGATATCGCCTATAACACCTCCACCTAAGGCTATTAAGGTTGAGTCTCTACCGTGCTCGTGAGCAAGTAGGTGTGAAATAATAATATCGAAGTTGGCTAAATTTTTTTCCGCTTCCCCATCAGGAAGGATCACTTCATCAAGAGTAAAATGGGTTAACTTAGCTTTTAAGGCATCAAGGTATAAAGGCGCGACGATGTCATTAGAGACAATGCAAACCCGTTTAGCACGAATATGTGTTGAAAGAAGGTCTGTTTTATTCAACAGGCCTGAGTCGATATAAATGGGATAACTACGCGTACCTAGATCAAGATTAAGAGTTGCCATAACAAGTTGCTAATATGCCCCAAAGAATATAAATTTAAAAGTCGAGTTGCTCTATGATCTTATGTGCAACAACCTTCGCACTTTGATCATCAGTTTGGACAATCACATCAGCAATTTCTTCATAGAGTGGGTTTCGAATAACAGCAAGGTTTTCTAATACGGTTCTAGGGGCTTCTTCCGTTTGTAATAACGGGCGACGACGATCTCGCTGTGTTCTCGCAAGTTGTTTATCTATTGTTGTTTCAAGGTAAACAACAATGCCTCGAGCGGATAAGTGGTTACGGACGTTAGTGCAAATGACTGAGCCACCACCCGTTGCTAAAACAATACCTTGTTTTTCAGTTAAATCTTCAATGACAGTTTCTTCTCGTTTACGAAAGCCTTCCTCGCCCTCAAGATCAAAAACCCAAGCGATGTCTGCACCTGTGCGACGCTCTATCTCTTGATCAGAGTCAAAAAACTCAAGATGTAACCTGTCGGCGATTTCTCTACCAATAGTGCTTTTACCTGCACCCATAGGGCCTATAAGGAATATGTTACGTTTTTCTGCCATTAGATTTACTTAATACTCGTTGTGTTAACTGAATAGCCAAAAGCGTAAAAATTAATCTAATTTAGCTTTTGGCTCAAAAGAGGTCTCCCTCGGAAATTTCGACGCGTAATTATCCAAGTGTTCGCTATAAAATGCAAGCAAGAATAGCACTAAGTTAGTTAAAATATGCTTTTTTAAAAAAAAAGCCCATCAATTATCGTCAAAAAACGACACTTGATGGACTTTTTCAGCCATTTAGATTAGAAGTGTTCGGTAACAATTCTAGGGGTTACAAAAATGAGTAGCTCTTTCTTTTGATTTGTCTCACTAGTATTTCTAAATAACCACCCAAGGTAAGGTATATCACCTAAGACGGGAACTTTTGAAATGGTACTTATAATTGACTGCTGGTAAATACCACCTAAAACGATAGTTTCACCGTTATTAACTAACACTTGTGTACCAATTCGTTGTGTATCAATAGCCGGTGCTGTACCGCTTGTCACATCGGAAACAGTATCTTGCGTTATCACTAAATCAAGTATGATTTTATCATCAGGGGTAATATGTGGTGTTACCCTTAAGCTTAATACCGCCTTTTTAAATTGTGTCGCTGTCGCACCACTTGAAGCCGCTTCTTGGTAAGGGATTTCGACACCTTGTTCGATATATGCTTCTCTCTGATTTGCCGTGGTAATACGTGGACTTGCAATTACCTCACCTTTACTTTCTTTTTCAAGTGCTGATAATTCAAGATCTAAAATCGTGCCATTGGCTAATCTAGCAACCTGAAAGGCAATTGTCCCTGCAGCATTCGCCACGGGTAAGTTGACATTGAGTCCATCAGAACCATCAGGTGCTGACCCTGTATTTATACTATTATTCCCTTCAATAGTACCTGATGTTGAAAATTCGCCGTCAGAGTCAGAAGCACCCCAGCGAATACCGAGTTCTTCATTCAAGCTATCATTTACAGTAACCATTCTTGCTTCAATAACAACCTGACGAACAGCGATATCAAGAATAGTTACCATGCGCTTAATATCCTCAATACTCTTAGCGGTATCACGGATTAATAAAGTATTGGTTCGTTCATCGACGGATACAGAGCCGCGAACAGACAAAATACTGGTATCTTCATTTTTAATTAACTCAGCAAACTCTGCCGCTTTAGCATAATTTATTTGTACATATTCAGAGTACAAAGGAGCTAACTCTTCTACTTGTTGCTGCGCTTGCAAAGTTTGCGCTTCTCGAGAAGCGAGTTCATCACTGGGTGCAACCATTAAGATATTACCTTGCATTCGCTTATCTAAGCCTTTCACTTTCAAAATGATACTTAATGCTTGATCCCACGGAACACCATCAAGGCGTAAGGTGATGTTACCCGTAACCGTGTCACTGATAATTAAATTAAAATCATTATAGTCGGCAATAATTTGTAAAACCGTTCGAACGGGAATGTCTTGGAAATTTAACGAAATACTCTTACCATTAAAATCATCTATTTCACCTAAATAAGTCGGTCTTTTTTCTGGTTCTGGCTTTACCGTTAAAATAAATAGATTTTCTTCTTGTTTCTGGGTAAAGATGAAATGATCTTCAACATCAATAACCAAGCGTGCATTTCGGCCTTCTTTAAAGGTTTCAATATGGGTAACTAGAGTTCCAAAATCAGTGACATCTAACTTATAAAGTAAATCATCACTTATTTCAGTATTATGAAATTCAATATTTAATTTACCTAACTTATTATTAACATCTGCCGCGAGCATACTATCTTTCAGGTAGATTAATACTTGCCCCTCATTCTCTTCATTTAATCTAAAATCAATGGACTCTATATGATTAAGAAACTGTCCTCCCGCAGGGCTTAACGCTTCAACAACTTTCGCTGATTCTCCATAGTTAAAGGTGATCGAAAGTTCTTTATCATCACTGAGTGAAACATCAAAAATATCAAGATTTTCTAAACTAATTAACGCGACAACGTTCCCTGTCGTCGCCTTTAGATTTATATCTTTGACACCCGCATGGTTAATCAAAGTATCTTTTAGCTCTTTAGCGAAACTATCAGCATCAAAGGTCACTTCAACAAAAGCAGGTAACATGGATGTTTTGACTTCGGGTAAGCGGGTAATGTTTTTTGCAAAGCTGAAAACCAGTACTATTTGATCGCTTTGAATCGTGTTATATGAAATACCAACTATTTCATTATTATTTAAAGATGCATTTTCACTTGCAGCTTTAACAGATAATGACATTAATATTGTAGATAATATAAATAGGGGCAATAGCCAAAACTCTTTAATGGCAGTAAAGCCTTTAGTATTTTTTGTTTTATTAAATAGCATTATTAATTCCTTTACTTATTTGACTCATTAGATTTTACAATATCTAACTTAGCTTCACGCTCCACCCAACATCCTGCACCGTCTGGAGCTAATTCCATGATGTTCACTATTTTTGCACTCACCTGTGTAATTCGGCCATTATTTAAGCCTAGATAATTTCCTAAAGCAACCCGATGCAAACTTAAATCAGAGGCCTCTAATAGCGCCCAGAGCTTATCCGCGTCACCTAAGGTGCCGCGCATAGTTAAGTCACTTAAAGCATACTTTTCTAACGGTTGTTTACGGCGATTAACATTAGGACTTAAACAACCCGCCATCTGTTGCATTTTTTGCTGAATAGCTTTGGGTTTAGGTAACACAAAAGGGCTACGTAAGTCATCCGCTGAATAAGCAATATGGATAAAAGCATTGACTTCAGGCATAGGTTCAATGTAGCTGGTTGTTGTGGCTGCCACCTGAGCCATATGCGCTTTTATTTCAGTGGTATCATCAAAGCAACCTGAGACTAAAACCAACGATATAGCACCAAAGGCCATTGTCGTTTTAGAAACTGAATTATGTATATTCATTGAACCACCTTCTCTTGATAACGATATGTTTTAGCTTGTAATTTCAAGTTCAATAAATCAAATTTGTCTTTCTCAATTTTAATTTTAAAATCATGTAACGTGACAATTCGTGGTAAAGCGGCAATCTTACTTACAAACTGGCCAAAGGAGTGATAAGACCCTACAACTTCTATGTCTATCGGCAGTTCAATATAAATCTCTTTACTAATCTCGGGTTGCCATTCTAATTTCACAAAATTAAGATTGCTTGTTGTACCAACAAAAGTAATATCATCTAATAAACCTGGAATTTCATGACTATTAGGTAATTGCCGTAATTGATGAGCAAAAATTTCTTCCGCTGCGATCATTTGCTCACGGAATAAATCTAAATTTGCCGAGATATGATATTTAGTTAGGTAAGATTCTTTTAACCTTTTTTCTTCCAAGATTTCTCGCTCAAGCGCTTCCATTTGACTGCTAATTAAAGTCATATAGCCTAAAAAGGTAATTAAAATCACTATGAACATTGCCAAAGCTAGCTTTGCTACGGTAGGCCATTGCCCTATATTATCAAGTTCGAGATTATCAAACTGGGTTGCATCAAATTTCATTATTTGCTCCCCTTCCTAGCATGATTAATCAAGCCTTTTATTTTAATTTTCATTTTAAAGCTACTCAATAATTTACGTGAACCATCGTCAGCGGTAATAGACTCTAGTGTCGCATCCACAAATAAATTAGATTGCTCTATTGCACGAATCATATTCGCTAAATGGTTATTCGATTCACTCTTACCAGTAAGCTCTAACGTATCGCCCTGCTTTTCCAACTCTGTGATATATATACCATTAGGAATGACCTTGGCTATTTCATCAAGCACTTGGGTACCAACATTTCGACTACGTTGTAATTGTTCAACAACCTTAATACGCTTTTCTAATGCCGCCTTCTTATTATTCAACGTTCTAATTTCAGCAATTTTTATATCCAATTGTGCTATTTCATTTTTCAGGTACTGGTTCTTAGTCGCTTGACCATCAATATGTGCCTGAAAATAAAAATTGGTCGCAAGAACGAAAGCCAGAGCAACGACAGCAACAGCAGTCAAAAGAGTTAAGAATTCTTTTTGTTGCGCCTTAAGTAGCGCTTCACGCCAAGGAAGTAAATTTATATGTGCCATGGCGAAAAACTCCTTAAAGCTAAACCTGTTGCGACCATTAACCGAGGGGCAACGGTGTCAAGTTCTTCTCTATCAATCGATTCACCTATTAACATCCCCTGAAATGGATTAGCAATAACGGTATGTATACCAAGTTCATCCGTCAGTAAACTTTCAATGCCTTCTAAAGATGCAGTTCCACCCGAAATCAATAAGTAATCGACTTTTTCTCGCCCGCTTGTTGTTAAAAACATTTGAATAGCTCGACGTATTTGCTGCATTAGGATGGTATGAAAAGGGGCTAATACTTCGAAGGTATAGTTTGGCGGTAAATCATTAGTGGTTTTAGCTTCTTCAGCTTGTTCAAATGTTTTATTGTAATAAGATACAATAGAGCGAGTATATTGTTCCCCGCCAAACATTTGATCACGACTATAAATATGCTTACCTGCATCGGTCACAGAAAACAGTGTTACCATCGAGCCAATATCAACGATTGCGACTATTTTATCTTTCGCGTCATCTGGCAGCTGTGTTAAGCAGAGGTCATAAGACCTTCCCACAGCATAAGACTCTACGTCAATAACCTTAGCTTGAAAGTTTCCTGCATCTAATGCGGCAATACGCGCTTCAATTGACTCAGTACGCGCGGCACTAAGCAGAACATTGACTTTACTAGGATCAGATTCATTGATATCGAGTGTTTCGAAGTCCAAGCTCACTTCATCTAGCGGGAAGGGGATAAGGCTATCAGCCTCAATCTCTATTTGACTGGCAAGTTCTTCTTCAGTTAAAGCAACATCCATATAAATTACTTTCGTAATAACAGTTTGCCCAGATACTGCTGCGGCTGCATCGATTGCTTGAGCTGAAATATTCTTTCTCAGTTTAGCTATCACATGACCAACCGCTTCAATATCTTGAATCTCACGGTCAACCACAGTTCCTCTAGGCATGGGTTCAATAGCAAAGTCTTCTATGACAATGCTGCCACCTTCCTGACTCAGCAATACCGCTTTCGCCGAATGGGATCCAATATCAATCCCCACCATCATCGAATTTTTCTTTTTAAAAAATTTGTCTAGCATATCGACCTACAATTCCATTTATATTTTTTATTTTTATTTTTATTT
>JBAHZW010000135.1:0-23105 GCA_037132835.1 Colwellia sp.
TTCATGTTCATGTTCATGTTCACTTTCAATCTCCTGTACCCTATTGGCAAGTGATGCTTGAGCGAGGGTATTGTTAATTGACCAGTCATCTAAAAAAGTTAACCACTGTGTGGTTGAATAATTATTTGCCACCAATAACTCGGCGGTATCTTTAGACAACAGCATTTTACCTTGCGCGTTTGATACATACATATGCGGATAACCTAATACGGGCGGTAGTGATTTCATAAAATCATTATTTTCATTACGGTCGCTAACATTAATTTTTAATAAAACATACTGACTATGTAGCGCGTTATAGACATCAGGGTTGTTAATAAGAAACTTATCCATTTTATGGCACCAAGCACACCAGTTACCCCCTATTTCAATCAGTACTTGGCGATTTGTCTCTTTTGCTAAGGTAAGAGCGGCAGTGGCATCTTTAAAGGGATCACGTTGGTCATCGTATACTGTGCTGTAAGCAGGCAGTGAGATCATTGCCGATGTAGATAACGCATTCGCTAAGGCAATAGGGTTGCTTAATAGGCTTAAACTTATAACAACTAGGCTAAAAATCCTCATAATATACTTTCCTAATAAATTGTATCGAACAATTATATGACCCTGTCTTGATTAACTATATTTCAAAAAAGATTGATAGGCATTATAATAGTGACAGTTTAATTATTCGTTTTAAATAAAGGAACACAGTATGCGTCCAAGCGGCAGAACATTAGGGCAGATCCGCCCCGTAACCATTACCCGTCAATTTACCTCTCATGCCGAAGGCTCGGTACTTATTGAATTTGGTGAAACTAAAGTAATTTGTACTGCGTCAGTTGAAGAAGGCGTACCACGTTTCTTAAAAGGCAAAGGTAAAGGTTGGGTTACAGCCGAGTACGGTATGTTACCACGCTCTACCCATACACGTATGCGCCGTGAAGCGGCTTCAGGCAAGCAAAGCGGTCGTACCTTAGAAATCTCTCGTTTAATTGCGCGCGCATTACGTGCCGCCGTTGATTTAAAAGCCTTGGGAGAAAACACTATTTCTGTTGATTGTGATGTTATTCAAGCCGACGGTGGTACTCGTACCGCTTCTATTACGGGTGCGTGTGTTGCGCTTGTTGATGCGCTAGATTACATGCGTGTTAAAGGGCTTATTAAAACGAACCCACTTAAGCACATGATTGCTGCCGTGTCGGTTGGTATTTATAAAGGCGAGCCTGTTGCAGACTTAGATTACCTAGAAGACTCAGCGGCAGATACCGACTTAAACGTTGTGATGACCGATACGGGAAAACTTATTGAAATACAGGGTACGGCGGAAGAAGAGCCGTTTAGCTTTGAAGAAATGCAAGCCATGCTTGAGCTAGCTAAAAATGGTATCAACGAATTATTTGACCTACAAAAAGCCGCGTTAAGCTAATTTAGTTAAGCTAACGAATAGGAAGATAGACATGAAAGATTATCAACGCGAATTTATTGAATTTGCGATAGAGAAACAGGTATTACGCTTTGGTGAGTTTACCTTAAAGTCTGGCCGTATAAGCCCATACTTTTTTAATGCGGGCTTATTCAAAACGGGTGGTGATTTAGCACGTTTAGGGCGTTTTTATGCGGCAACGTTAATGGATGCAAACATTGACTTTGATGTACTTTTTGGCCCTGCTTATAAAGGCATTCCTATTGCCACCACTACCGCAGTGGCTTTGTATGACCACCATAACCTTGACGTACCTTATTGCTTTAACCGTAAAGAAGCCAAAACGCATGGTGAAGGTGGCTCATTAGTGGGTGCTGAACTTAACGGTAAAATTATGCTTGTTGATGATGTTATTACTGCGGGCACCGCTATTCGTGAATCAATGGAAATCATTAAAACACAAGGGGCTGAACTTTCTGGGGTCTTAATCGCCCTTGATCGCCAAGAAAAAGGTCAAGGCGAGTTATCAGCAATTCAAGAAGTTGAACGTGATTTTGGTACTCAAGTTGCGTCAATTGTTACCTTAGCTGACGTGGTTTCTTTTCTTGAAGACAAAGTGATTGAGCAAGCTGAATTAGCCGACAATTTAGCAAGCATCAATAAGTACCGAGAAAACTACGGTATATGAAGGCTATGTGACAAGGCGGTGAACCTTTAGATAAGTGATATTAATGTTAACGCCTTTGCCGCATAATGCGCCAAAGGCGTTTTTTTTGAATCTATTATTATTTTACATGCCCTTGGCTCAGGCTTGCCATCCCCGTGGGGTATTCATCGGGGGACCAGTCTCTAAAACGCTATGGATCTTCGATGAGAGACTGCGAAGGTGACGCTGACAAAGCCCTCCTGAGTAAATCACATAAGCATGTTATTTAATAAGGTTAGTAGGTATCACTATGAATGTTGTCAATAAGTACGTGTTTATACTGCTCGGCTTTATGGGGTCAGTGTCATGGGCTCAAGCACAAGAAACCTGCTTGAGTATTCAAGCTGACTATGTATCCTTGATTGAGTCGGGCAAGTATCGTTTTGTGAATGAGAAAAACCATGAGTTAAGCACTGCACTCGGCTCTGAGCTAAGCTCTGAAGTTATAGCGGAACCTTTGAAAGCGGTCGATTTTGATAAGTTGTCTAATTACCAGCAATACCTTATTGCAGCTTATCAGGTTATTGAAAATAGAAATCCCAAAGCTAATATGCCTTGTCCAATCATTACCGACACCTATCGACAATTGGCTCAACAAAATCACTGGTCAGCAACCCCTAAAATTAGCCAATTGGTTGCGCCTTATGAATTAACACAAAGCAGCCAAAATAATGAAACTAAAGCTATTTTACTTATACATGGCTTAACCGACTCGCCTTTTTCTTTTCACGACCTAAGCCAGTTTTTCTACCAGCAGGGCTTTACCGTGCGTACCTTATTAATGCCAGGGCACGGTACAGCACCCTCTGATTTACTCACTGTTGAATATAGCGCATGGCAGCAGGCCGCAAGGTTTGCTATTGAGCAGACCCTAAAGGATTTTGATGAAGTTTATTTAGGTGGCTTATCTACGGGGGGCGCGCTTATTTTTGATTATTTAATGCAGCAAAAACAGATCGATAAAAAGATTAAAGGCTTATTCATGTGGTCACCTGCCTCAAAGGCAAAAAGCGATTTTGCTTGGCTCGCTAAATACGTTGATATGATCCCCTTTGTTGACTGGATTAATCTCGACGCAGATATTGATTTTGCAAAATATGAATCCTTTCCGTTTAACGCGGCCGCTCAGGTAGACTCCATCATGCGACTTGTTGTTGGGAGTGAGGTTTTGTCGAGCCGCCAACTGCATGGCATTCCTATCTTTGTTGTTGCCAGTGAATATGATCAAACCATTGATACTGAACACACCTTACAACTGGTGCAAGAATGGCAATTAGCCTCACCCACAGAGCAAATGAAAAAGAGTGTCTTAATTTACTACGGTAATGAGCACAAACTTCCGCAACAATTGGCGAAGGTGATGAAGCTTATTGTGCCAGAATGTTCGCCACAAAGCCTATGTAACGATATTTTTGATGTCTCTCATATTGCCACAACGCACTCTCCTGATAACCCACATTACGGTGTTAACGGTAAATACAGAAACTGTGGGCACTATGTCAGTGATGCGAGCCGATACTATGAATGTAAACAAAGTAAGCAGGTGATTAAAGGAGAGGTAACTGCGGCTAATCTTGCGCGTGATTACCCTATGCAAAGGCTTACTTACAACCCTTATTATCAAGAAATGTTGGTAGAAATGACCCTGTTTTTACAAGCGACACATTAGGGGGTGTTGATCTTTCGCGGTTAAATTTTGTTCGATCTAAAAGCGTTTTATTCGCGGCGATTCGCGTGTAGCCTAGTTATTCTACGCAAACACGACTCAACAATGAAAAAACGCTTTTAACCGAATCTTTCGGACAGCGTTTGTGGGTCATTTTTACCGCGTTATCACCTTTTTATGTGGAATAACCACATTACAAAGGCTCTGCCTTGTATAAATACCCAACAATTCACTGCAAAAACAATCTCGAAAGAGCAACAGACCCTACTCGTTACACTGTTTAAATTGCACCGTCCAATGAGCACCCGAAGCAACATTATATTTTACAGCAAAGTTTGCTTGGTTTAATGCCAAAGAGACATTCAATAAACTGTTTACATAAACTAATGGCTCGCCAACCTTCACTTTTCCAAAAGAGGCTAAATAGGGGAGTTGAGTATCTAAAATAGTCTCGGCTTTATGCTTAACGGTGACACATAAAGTGTCACCTAATTTAATGCCAGCCTCTTTCAATAAGTCTTGATGAATATTAGTCCAGACGTTACCAAATTGAGGGTCAAGAATAGGGATGTTACCATCAATAATTGAATTTTTAACGCTAGCATGTTGGTATTTAATGCGGATAACTTCGTCGGGTAGCTTAGGGCCAACGCCTTCAAAGCTGATAGCTCCTGCGGCTAAACGAGCACCAGTGTATGCGTATACATCACGGCCATGAAAAGTGTATGAATCAGCAGAGCCCGCTAACCGATTAATTTTTTCATCAATTTCACGAATTTCAGCGATGCCTTGATGTTCTGCCACCATGGTTAAGGTACCGTTGTCAGGTGTTACAAAGTAATAACCCGCGTTAGTTTTAAGTACCACTGACTTGCGCAAAGTGCCAACGCCAGGGTCTACCACACTAACAAACACCGTACCTTTAGGCCAATATTTAGATGATTGGTACAAGCGGTATGACGCTTCCCAAACATTATAGGTTGGAACTTCGTGCGTTAAGTCATAAATGGGTAAGCTCGCATCGACGCCAATTGAAACACCTTTCATGGCTGATACAGCCCCATCTTTAAGGCCAAAGTCTGATTGAAAAACCAAGGCGGTTTGTGCGTAACTTATTGGCGCTACCAATAATGTTGCGGCAACACTCAGGGCTAGAGAAAGTTTTTTTACATTTTTCATAATTTGTCCACTTGGGTTGTAACTCACTCGCTTTTACATCATAAAAATGAGTTTGGGTAATATTATTTCCATCAGTTTAGTTCCTATTCAGGGCTTGTCAACGGGTTGAGAATAAGTCGAATTTCTCCTGTAAATTTTTGTACTTCGTTACGCTATATTCAAGAAATCATGTGTGCTTATCTCATTGCCATTGGTATCGTTAAAACGTGTAGCTTATACGGCCATATATATAGCGACCATTCATGCCAACAGGCGCAATAACGTCGTATGGAAAGTTGCCAAAATAAGCAATATCATCGATTGATTCATCAGGGTATTCATCTAATAAATTATTCGCACCAATCGCTAATGAAATACCGTTATTAAAGGCATACTGAAGATCAAAGTCTACCGCTATATTACTGCTGTACGTTTGTTCTGGTTCATAACCATCCCCAAAATCAAATACTCGTTTAGTTTCTCCATATTGAGTTGCTCGCAACATTGCTGCCCAATTGCCTGATTGCCAATGACTCGATAAAATTAACTTATTATCTGGTGCGGCGGTTTCTAGTGTGTTTATTTCTTCGACATTGGTAATACCGTTATTGGTAATTTCTGTATCATTAGCGTTATAGGCCAGTGAAAAACTAAAATTATGCCATTTGTATTGTGCGACTAAATCAAAACCTTCGGTGCGAGTATCGACACTGTTACTAAAAAATTGCGCCCCTTGAATGCCAGGGTGGTCAACGGCTTCAGGTAAGTCAGCAATCGGGGTGCCATTTTCATCCGTGAAGACACCTTCAGACAATGTGATTCTATCGTCAATATCTATGCGATAAAAATCCAAGGTGACGGTTAAACCAAAATCCCAATTACCGGATAGTCCAACACTGAAGTTTTCAGACTCTTCAGGGTTTAAACTCTGTGCACCTAACGCAATTGCTAGCTCGTCTGTTGCGGGTAAAATGGCAAAGGTTGATAATTCACCACTCACACCAAAATCAGTAGACGTCGCTTGGTAGCTGTTTTGAATTAATGACGGAGCTCTAAAGCCGGTACTGACTGCACCACGAAAGGCGATATTTTCCGTAATGGCATAGCGTAAACTTAGTTTAGCGTTTAATGTATCGCCAAAATCACTGTAATCTTCATAACGAACTGCTGTGCTTAACGTTAAGTCATCAGTTAGTTCAAACTCAGTATCTAAGTATAAAGCCATAGAGTTACGGTCTACATCAACCGCATCTTCAGGGCGTAATCCTTGTATACCTTGTGAGCCTGCCGCAGCTGAACTATTTTCACCAAGGGCATAAGACGCTTCTGAGCCTGA
Organism: Colwellia sp.; assembly: GCA_037132835.1. Taxonomy (GTDB): domain Bacteria; phylum Pseudomonadota; class Gammaproteobacteria; order Enterobacterales; family Alteromonadaceae; genus Colwellia. Next base: position 6,272 of record JBAHZW010000135.1, read on the forward strand.
ACTTGTTTGGTAGGTTTCATTACGATACTCCGCACCCATAGCGAGGGTTACAGGAATATTGCCAAGGTCTGTTAATTTAACAACATCAAAGTTTAAGATCATTTGTGCATATTCAAAATTTCCGATATGAAAATTAGTCGGACTATCGACACCCATGGATGCGTTAATTGAGTTTTCAACATCGAGATTGAATTCACTACTGCCGTAGTTTGCACTGAGATCCCACTGCCACTCGTTTTTGCCATTAATGCCAAAGACTAATGAGTTGTCAGTTGTTTCACCGACACTTTTAGGCAGATAGCCATCAGGGTAAACTGCTGGCACGTTTGACCATGTATCATTGGGATAACGATAGAAGTTTGAACCAATCGCTTCGCGATTACTGGTATTAGCAAAGCCGTATAAGCTTATATCATTGGATAGTTTCTGTTGCCAGTTTATAAAAAGGCTGTAACCACTGTCTTCAGGATCGCCAACACGATAATTTTTATTACCGACAACCTCTGGGTTACCAGCATCATTTTCCCAATAGGGCACTTGATCAAAGCCAGCTCGGTTGGTTGCATTGCGAGTTCGATAGTCGGCACTGACATTAACAAAGCCATCGCCAGTATTAAAACCAATATTACCCGTCATTAAAACCGTTTCGCCATCGACAATGTGTTCATCTGTTGGCTTAAAGTCAGTATTGTGTTCGCCATAAGTTACTGAAACTAAGCCACCTTCGCTATTGTCTTTAAGAACAATATTGATAACACCAGCGATTGCATCTGAGCCATATTGAGCTGCAGCGCCGTCTCGTAGTACTTCAATGCGTTTAATCGCACTCATAGGGATAGTATTTAAATCAACCGGAGCACTGCCTCGACCCGTTTTACCTCCGGTATTTAAAATAGCCGTGGTATGACGTCGTTTACCATTAATCAATACCAAGGTTTGATCTGGACTTAGCCCTCGTAATTGTGCCGGTCGAACAATATCTGCGGTATCTGAATTTGATTGACGAGGAAAGTTAAAGGAAGGCACTAAGTTGTGCAGTAACTGGCTTATTTCGCCACTTAATGACCCTGATTGAATGATGTCATTTTCATCAAAAACATCAACGGGTACTGAGCTTTCATGAATGGTTCTTGGTTCAGCTCTAGAGCCTACAATCACCACAACTTCAATATCTTCTTCAATTTGAGGCGTTTCTGCTGCGTAAGCTATATTGGGTAATGCAAGGGAAAGGGCTAGAGCAACCCCTGACAAATTGTATTTATTTTGAGTATATTGAAAAAAAGTCACTGAATCTGTCCTAAAAATGATGTATTAAGTGTGGCACGCGCATTTTAAAGTTGCGGCAATACGCAGTCTAGTAATATTATATCAATTCTACTAAGTTTATTTCCACTCAGCGAGATTTAAAAGGCTTAGAGGCAAGGCATTGATTGAAAAAATGGTTATTCAAGAGAATATGATCAGGATATATTCTTAAGGTAATATGCTGCTGGCTTTTCTAATAAGTCACATCCATGTGACGTTTACATTAGCTAAATAAGCTATATTCATCTTGTATCATTAATCTATTCAAAAGCGCGGCAATAGGCCTTTAAACGTTTCGTGAACTTTTGGCACCATGACAGCACCATTGGTATGCTTATCTTAGAAGTGCCATTTAACGAGCAAGTTAGTGTTGTTTTCTGTTTGGCCATCAACACCGTATTTATTTTTCCAATAGATATACTCAATACCCACATCAAGTCGGCCACCTTTTAAACCCAACAATGGACCTATATTGTATTTGATTTGCGGGGTAAAATTATAGCCAGCTTCTGATTCCCCATAGAGGGTTTTAGCACTATCAACAATATCGAGGAAACCATCAATACGGAAATTGCCTTGATCAAAACGCCAAGTGACCGTAATTTGATTATTATCTTCACGTTCAATACCTAACTCATCTTGGCTACGACGATAGTAAGCAACATTAAAGTAGGTAGCGAAAGGAACTTTTAAATTGACACCTACACCATAAAGGTAGTTGTTAAAGCTAGAGGACGCACCTGAGCCAAACTCAATTTGTGTGGCGACGAAGGCATTTTTTATAAAACCATCGCTTTTGTAAAAATTTGGATTGATACTAAATTCACCATAAGTATCATAAGTATTACTTAATCGATCAATGAATAAGAACGTTCCGCCCCATGTGTGGCCAGACGCATGCTCAAATGTAAACACATTTCGATCATCTTCTGTTTCAGTAAAGGGGTTTAAGTAGTCACTACCCGTGAGTACAGTGAGACTAAAATCAGACCAAAGTTGCTCAGCAGAAGCGGTAGATGCAGCCATTGCAAGTACAGGAATAAGGGCAAACTTCCCAAATTTTTTAAGTGTCATGTGTTTCCTCGTTTTTTATGTTGGTATAATTTATGTTTTTATTAATCTATTAATCTATTGCTCTATTTATATTGCAAAAAACTGACCAAGTATTCAAATTGATGTAGGTGCGGGGAATTACGTCGAAGATCCATAAGAATTTGTGGCTGCATCAGCACTACTAAGGATCATTATTTGAGGTGTTTGAGCGTCTCATAGGGCACATACGTATCAAATATTTTTTTGTATGCCTAATTAATACCTCTTGATATAAATTTTTTGTGGCACTAAACCAACGAAGTCAATATCTGCTTGCAAACATATTAGCGGTGACAATGTCGGCTTTATAACAAGCGTGAATAGCCTCATTGTTTATTCACATTTTTAGGGGCGATATTGTTTAATACTATTAGGGGCTGTTGATCTTTCGAGATTGTTTTTGCAGCGAATTGCTGGGTATTTATATAAGGCAGAGCCTTTGTAATGTGGTTATTCCACATAAAAAGGTGATAACGCCGTAAGAATGTCCAACAAACGCTTTTAGCTCGAACAAAATTTAACCGAGAAAGGTCAACAACCCCTATGCTTAAAAATGAAAAAATGCTATATTAATTGCGTTATTATATCTGGCAGATTAACACGCTATATCAATTAAGAAATAAATTCAATTGATCTAAGTCACTGCCATAACTCTATTTTAAATAAGAGCTATGGCAGAAAACACTTCTTTTTATCGCCTGTGCTCACTGACTCGGGCATCATTATGAAGCAGCATCACCTTTGGATTAAATCACCGCTTGCAGCCTTTACCGCCAATACCCTTAATGCAGAAAACGGTATTGTTGTTAATACTCATACGGGCATTATTGTCGAAATTGTCGCTAAAATAGGTCAGCCACTCTCAAATATAGATGAAATATTTGATGCCTCGGCACATGTTTTACTACCTGGCTTAATAAATACCCATCATCATTTATATCAAACACTGACTCGTGCTTTACCCGCCGCGATCAATAAATCGTTATTTCCTTGGTTAAAAAGTCTTTACCCTATTTGGGCGAAATTAATGCCTGACATGGTACATAGTTCAACCCAACTTGGTTTAGCTGAACTGATACTCTCTGGCTGTACCACGGTAGCTGATCACCATTATTTATTTCCACCAGCCATTGAAGATGCCATCGACATACAAGTTGTTGCGGCTCAAAGTATGGGCTGTCGCGTTACATTAACACGAGGCTCGATGAGCTTAGGCGAAAAAGATGGCGGCTTACCACCACAACAAACAGTGCAAGCAGACACCACTATTCTTGATGACTCAGCAAGGTTAATTAAGCGATATCATGATAGCCAATCGGGCAGCATGATAAATATCGCGTTAGCACCTTGTTCGCCTTTCTCTGTCAGTACAGAGTTAATGATAGCGACGGCCGAACTTGCGCGTCAGCATCAAGTTATGTTGCATACTCATTTAGCTGAAACCGAAGATGAAAATAGTTTTTGTTTGCAAATGTTTGGTTTACGGCCCCTTGATTATTTAGAGTCGGTAAATTGGTTAGCCAGTGATGTTTGGTTAGCCCATGGCATTCATTTTAATGAGGATGAAATTCGCCGTTTAGGGCAAGCTAATGTTGGTGTTTCTCATTGCCCGTCGTCAAACATGATATTGGCTTCGGGTATCTGTCGTACCAAAGAATTGGCCGCTGCTGGTGTGAAAATAGGCTTGGGGGTTGATGGCTCGGCGTCAAATGATGGCTCAAACATGATGCAAGAAATCAGACAAGCGTTATTGATCAGTCGACTGCGTTATTCCGCTGATGATATTACTCATTTAGACACCCTGTATTGGGCGACTAAAGGCTCGGCACAAGTATTAGGTCGAGATGACATTGGTGAGCTTGCTGTGGGTAAGCACGCCGACATCGCTTTATTTAAAATTGACGAACTACGCTTTTCAGGTGCACATGATCCCTTGGCCGCTTTGGTGTTGTGTGGTGCGCATAGTGCCGACGCGGTGATGTGTCAAGGTAAGTGGTTAGTAAAAGGTGGTGTATTAACAACACAAGATACGGAGGCTATTCGCCATCGACATCATGCACTAGCAAAACAATTGGTCAGTTAACTTACTGCAATGACGTTCGTATTAATTTTATAACGCTAGGACATTTAGCAGCTCGCCTGACTGGTTTGCGGTAATGCCAGTAATCGCCTTGAAATAATGTCAATGGCGACATTGAGTAGGGCGGTACAGGTGATGAGTACTAGGGCATTGCTATAGCGTATTTCACTAAAATTACTGTCGATATAAAACCCTAAGGTCATAACGCCTAAAATACCAAACACGGCGGTTTCTCGTACGATGATCTCAAAACGATAAAACAGTAAAGCCATCATATTAGGATAAATGCTAGGCATTATGTGATAGCTAAACTGGTTTAATTTATTTATGTGCATTTGTTGAGGAGGAAAGTTGTTACTTTGCTTAACCGACAAGTAAGCGATAACGCAACCATTATGTATGGCTAACGCGATAACAGCGGGTAACATTGATGGACCAAGCAGCATTAAAAAGATAAACGCTAAGATATACTCTGGTATTGATCGACCCACTAATAAGGTTAACTGACCCAGCCATGTTAAGGGTGTCGGCCATAAGTGTTTACTGGTCATTGCATGGGCGCTTAACGTAACAAAGTGGGTGGTCGTTAACGCAAGCAATGCTAAGGTAATGGTAGTTATGGCACCGGGCATCGCTTGCGTTGATAGGAGACTACTCAACCAATGATAAAGTGATGACCATTGAATATCGGCCAATGTCGCGGCATTGGCAAACGCAGGAGGCAAGATATCTTGGCTGATAAAACGCAGTAGCAGGCTACTATCGATGGCTGGAATATCGACCAGTGTTATACAAGCAATAATAAGATAAAAACCGATTAATTTGGCTGGACACCAGTAACGAATGGTACCGATAATGGCAATGAATATAATTAATAACGCCGCCCCTTCGCTATAGTTTCCCTGTCTAAAAGCCGTCTCCATATAAAAACCTAACGTTGGCATACCGATAAAGCCTAGTACGGCGCTGCTGCGTAGAGCACACTCAAAACGGTATCGAGTATAAGCCATAAGCTGTGGCATCACTTGAGCTATTTTACCATAAGAGAAACGGCTAATAATATCTGCTCGGTTATCAATACTCTCTAGTGGGCTATCAGATGATTGGTTAATAATATCGTGAAATACGCGGGCAAAGGTGGCGGCAAATGGAATGGCAATTGCTAAAATTCCAGTCAAGGGGGAAAGACCAAAGACCTGTAAAAATAGCAGCGCCCAGAAAATCTCATGGATCGCACGTAAAAAAGCGCAGCAGCTTGATACGATGGGGTTTTGGTATATTAATGCGAGAGGAGCACCGAGCACTAACCCACAAAAGACGCCTATAATGGCAAAGTTAATTGTTTGAATAATGGCTTGGAATAGGTATTCAGTCGCAAAAAAATCGGGTGATATCAGCCCTGTAACCATGAGTTTTAATTCGAGGAAAGGGTCGAAATTGACAATTTCTATATCGGAAAAAGGTAGTATAACCAGTGCAATAAGCCAGATTGATAAGGTGACTTTTTGCCAATAACCTATTTTCCAATAAGCCAAAGGGCTCTGTGTATCACACTTTTGTTGCATAAAAGAAAGACCTAGGCGACGGCACTCGTTTGATAGAGCGCAGTGATCTGCTGTTGATCAACACTCTGGTGTTTGCTATCGAAGACCAAGCGACCTTTATCTAATGCGATAATGCGGTCAAAGGAATTCATTGCCATGGCTCTGTCATGTACCACCATAATAACACTCTTGTGCAGTGAAAATACGGTGTCGAGTAGTCTTGATGTCATTAAGGGATCTAGCGCTGAAAAAGGCTCATCCCCAATAAATATAGCTTGTTGCTGGTAAAGGGCTCTTGCTAACGTAACTCGTTGTCTTTGCCCCCCTGAAAGTTTATCCACTTTTTTTGTCATGGGCTGGTCTAATTCCAACCACTGACAAAGTGAAGTGATATCGCGTAAATCTTGCTTGAATGGTCTTATTAAATTCACTAGATTAAATAACCAGTGATGGCGAGCTAAAGCACCCATAAAAATATTATGATAAATGCTCAAATTGTCAACTAACCCTTGACGTTGTGAGCAAAGGGCTGCATTGGTTTGTAACGATTTATATAAGTGGTATAGCAGGGTAGATTTACCTGCCCCTGATGGACCAATAATCGCAACTTTTTCACCTTCATTAATTGTTAGGCTCAAATCAAAAATCACTTGTGTAGAGGCTGCATTTTTCTCTGCGTTATGGCCAGACTTTTTATCATAATGAAGGTTTAGGTTGTCAATGGTGATCATTAATCGATAAGCCCTATCGCTTTAGCAACGGCCTCAATAGGTTGGTAATCTTTATTTTCTGCTTTGATAAAGGAAGAACGAGGGAAACTTTTTAGCAGTTCAGGATTGTCCATGTTGAGCAAGGCGGCTTGAACTTTCTCTGTAAATCCTTTACCAAAATTGGCTTCAACATCAGCACGTATGGTCCATTGGTAGTCAGGGTAAGTTGGACTTTCCCATATAACGTTTACTTTATTTGTGTCTATTTTACCCGCGGCAAGGGCACTTTCCCATACTTTATAGTTCACAGCTCCCACTTGGTAAGCCCCCGATTGAACTTGGACAATAGTACGGTTGTGATCACCCGAAAAACCAACACGTTTAAATACTTCTTGTGGCTTTTTCTTTAAATGCTGTTCGATATAATATTGCGGCATTAATCGGCCTGATGTTGAGCCTTTTGAGCCAAAGGTAAAGGTTTTCTGACTGATATCAGGAAAACTGTCACTCATCTCTAAGCCCGTACTGTAGTGGGCAATAAAGTAACTTTTAAAAAACTGATCTTCATATCCTTGTGTTATTGCTTGCGAACCCGGTACTAATCGTCGGGCTTGTACGCCCGATAAACCGCCAAACCAAGCAAGTTGCACTTGGTTATTTCTAAATGCGGTTACCGCAGCCGAGTATGATTTAACGGGTATATATTTTACTTCAACGCCAAGTTGCTGCTCTAAATAGTGGGCAACTTTCTCGAAGCGTGTTCTTAGCTGAGATTCGTCTTCATCTGGAATAGCGGTAAAAGTAAACGTTGTGGCGATCGCGTTGATACTGATAAAAAGGCTTAGCATTAATGTACATATAAATAGTGTCAGTTTTGTCATGTTTTTTCCGATTGTTAAGGTCATATGTTTACTTCTAAAGAATTGCAAACACCATACCAAAAAAAAGCCGTTGATCTAGTGCTTTGTAACGGGGGTGATTATATTGTGAACACAGCGTTGTTGTGCTTTTGTCGCGCTTTGTCGGCTTTGCGACAAAACGGTGTTGAACGAGTAATTACCAAGGTATTAATTAGAGTTTTAATATACTCTTATCTAACGCTATTCTCCCTTGCCAACCCTTGCTATAATGGCAAAAAATTTGTGCGAAAACGCATGTAGACCTAACGGATAAATAAATGAATCCGATTGGTATTACACTCCAAGCTATTTAGATTATTTCAGAGGTTTATTTTCATGTCGGATACCGAAAACCGCCCTACAAACTTTATTCGTAATATTATTGATGCAGATTTAGATAGCGGCAAACATAACAGTGTGCAGACCCGTTTTCCGCCAGAGCCAAACGGCTTTCTACATATTGGTCATGCAAAATCTATTTGCTTAAACTTTGGTATTGCCAAAGATTATAATGGCTTGTGTAATTTACGTTTTGATGACACTAACCCTGAAAAAGAAGATATAGACTATGTGCATGCTATTCAAAAAGATGTGCAGTGGTTAGGTTTTGAGTGGGCGGGGGATGTTAGGTACTCGTCTAATTACTTTGAGCAGTTACATGGCTTTGCGATTGAACTTATTGAAAAAGGTTTAGCCTATGTGTGCTTTTTAAATGCCGATGAAACGCGTGAATATCGCGGAACCTTAAACAAGCAAGGTAAAAACAGCCCATTCCGTGATACGGCTATTGAAGAGAATTTAGCCTTATTTGCCAAAATGAAAAATGGCGAATTTGAAGAGGGAATTTGTGCATTGCGCGCTAAAATAGACATGAGTTCAAGCTTTATGTGTATGCGCGACCCTATTATATATCGTGTTCGTTTTGCCCATCATCATCAAACAGGCGATAAGTGGTGCATTTACCCCATGTATGACTTCACCCATTGTTTATCTGATGCGCTAGAAGGTATTACGCATTCTATTTGTACCTTAGAGTTTCAAGATAACCGTCGTTTGTACGACTGGGTGATTGACAACGTTTCTGTGCCGAATATCCCTCATCAATATGAGTTCTCTCGTTTAAATCTTGAATATACTCTGATGAGCAAACGAAAATTACATACCTTGGTAGAAGAGAATTTAGTGGACAGTTGGGATGATCCGCGTATGCCAACCATTGCTGCCTTTCGTCGTCGCGGATATACGCCAGCATCATTGCGTGAGTTTGCCAAACGTATTGGTGTGACAAAAATGGAAAACACCATTGAGATGAGTGTTTTAGAGGCCTGTATTCGTGAAGATTTAAATGATAATGCGCCACGTGCTATGGCGGTATTAGAGCCCATTAAATTAGTGATTGAAAACTACCCAGTAGATAAACATGAAGATCTTGTTGTTAAGAATCACCCTAATGATGAAGCGCAAGGTACGCGTATAGTGCCTTTTTCTAAAACACTCTACATTGAAGCGGAAGATTTTAGAGAAGAAGCCAATAAAAAATATAAACGTTTGGTTATTGATAAAGCCGTGCGTTTACGTGGTGCTTATGTTGTTACGGCAACTCGCTGTGATAAAGATGAACAAGGTAAGGTTACTACCGTTTATTGTACTTACAATGAAGATACTTTAGGTAAAAACCCAACGGATGGTACCAAACCCAAAGGTGTTATTCATTGGGTTGATGCCGGTAAATCACTTAATGCAACCGTGCGTTTGTATGACCGATTATTTACCGTGCCTAACCCTGCTGCGGCAGAGGATTTTCATTCAGTGATCAATCCAGAATCTTTAATCGTGATCACTGGTGCTCAAGTTGAGCCCTCTTTAGCGGATGCAAAAGCTGAACATGCTTATCAGTTTGAACGTCAAGGTTATTTCTGTTTGGACAGTGATATTAAAGATGTAGGTGCTTTGGTTTTTAATCGTACGGTTGGTTTGCGAGATACTTGGGCTAAAATAAATCAGTAACTTGCAACCGTCGTAGCGCGTAAGTTATTTAAACGCATACCTTATTTCATTAAGTTGCATGCCTATGTAGTATACTCAGCAACGCTTTAGAAACTGGCCCCCCGTATATGGACTCCACGGGGATGAAGATCCTGAGCCAAGTGCATAGGCATGTGTTAAGTTATTGCTTGTTTTTCCTACACACAATAAGCTCACAAACCTAATGAAACGGGTATACGTTAAACCCGCAAAGCATTATCTCCACGTGTCATGCCAACACAGCCAGAGCGAGCAGACTCAAGGATCTGCGTCTCATGTTGCAGCGCATCAATAAAAGCATTAAGCTTTTCAGCATTACCCGTAAGCTGTACTGTGTATACATGCTTGCCTATATCAACAATGTTTCCGCGAAATATGTCAGTTAATCGCTTAACTTCAGTACGTGTTATATCATTCATCGCGGCAACTTTTACCAGCAGTAATTCACGTTCTATATGTTTTTTATCGGTAATGTCGATAATTTTAATGACATCAATGAGTTTGTTTACCTGTTTAACTATTTGCTCTAACACCTTGTCATCGCCACTTGTACCTATGGTCATTCGAGACAAGCTATTATCATCGGTTGGTGCGACTGTTAAGCTTTCAATATTAAAAGCACGTTGAGAGAAAAGGCCTACTATTCGTGATAATGAGCCGGGTTCATTTTCCATTAAAATAGAAAGTATTCTACGCATTATGATTTAACCCCTTTTTTCAACCACATTTCATCAATTGCACCTGTGCGAATTTGCATTGGGTACACATGTTCTTTTTCGTCCACCAATACATCGACAAAAACTAAACGATCTTTGATATTAAAAGCTTCTGTTAGTTTATCTTCGAGTTCATCTAGGGTGTCAATTTTAATACCTACATGACCATAAGCCTCAGAAATTTTAATAAAGTCAGGTAAAGATTCCATATATGATGATGAATGCCGGCCACCATAAACCATATCCTGCCATTGGCGTACCATGCCAAGGGAGCGATTATTTAAGGTAACAATAACCACAGGTAACTTATATTGTGAGCAGGTAGATAGTTCCTGAATATTCATTTGAATTGAGCCATCACCAGTAATACAAATAACGTGTTTGTCAGGAAAGGCCAACTTAACACCCATTGCGGCTGGCAAACCAAAGCCCATAGTGCCTGCACCGCCTGAGTTTATCCATTGACGAGGTTTTGCAAAAGGGTAGTACTGAGCAGCAAACATTTGATGTTGACCAACATCAGAGCAAACATATGCATCGCCTTGGGTTATTTTATAGAGTACTTCAATCACACGCTGAGGTTTTATTTTTTCGTTTTCATCTTGTTCATAACTAATACTGTTGACATCGCGCCAACCGTTAATTTGTTGCCACCACTGAGTTAACGCCTCTTCATCAGGAGAGAAGTGAATAGCGTTTAACTCATCTAATAACTGTTGCATAACGACATCAACTAAACCAACCACAGGAATATGGGCGTTAATGGTTTTAGATATTGACGTTGGGTCAATATCTACATGTATGATAGTGGCATTGGGGCAAAATTTTTCGACATTATTTGTTACTCTGTCATCAAAACGTGCCCCTAAGGCTAAAATAACATCAGCATTTGCCATACATTTATTTGCCTCTAAACTTCCGTGCATACCCAACATACCGACAAACTGTTTGTGGGTTCCTGATATACCACCAAGTCCCATTAAGGTATTGGTAATGGGAACTTTTAATGTTTCAACTAAGGTGGTTAATAATTGTGATGCATTGGATAAAATGATACCACCGCCAGAGTATATGATAAGCTTTTTAGCCTTTGTAATACTTTGTACTGCTTTTTTAATTTGCTTTGCATGGCCCTTAATATTTGGATTGTAAGAGCGCATTTTAATGTTTGTTTCAATATTAAAAGGGCCAGTGTTTTGTGGAATTAAGACGTCTTTAGGCAACTCAATCACAACGGGACCCGGTCTGCCGGTACTCGCCAAATAAAAAGCTTTAGTAATAGCATCAGGAATATCAGCTAAACTGCGGCAACTAAAGCTGTGTTTAATAATAGGGCGGGTACAGCCAATAATATCAGTTTCTTGAAAGGCATCGTTACCAATAAGTGATGTCGCAACTTGTCCCGCAAGTACTACCATAGGGATTGAATCCATATAGGCGGTGGCAATTCCCGTCACACAATTAGTTGCGCCGGGTCCCGATGTGGCTAATACAACACCCACTTTACCTGTCGCCCTTGCATAACCATCGGCCATATGGGTAGCGGCTTGTTCATGGCGTACTAAGATATGCTCAATTTCATCTTGTTGAAATATCGCGTCATATATATCTAAAACTGAACCACCAGGGTAGCCAAAAATGTATTTAACCTTTAATGCGGAGAGTGATTTTACTACCATCTCTGCACCGGTAAAAAGCTCTGTTGTCATATTATCACCTTAATTTTTTTTAATGTTGTTTTGCTTAAGTTCATAATGAGATGTTGAGATAATAAAAAACCCTCGGTCTTAAAAAGAGCGAGGGTTTGTTTCTTGTTTTTGTTTAATTATTTTGATAAGAACAAGACCCTCGCTAGTGGTAAAACACCACGACGACTACGAGGACGATATTGATAATAGCGGTTTTAAAAATCATAGGCTTTTACAAAATAAAATATTTAATTATCTTTATTTTTAAAGCCTTTATAGCTTAGTGTCAACCAATAAATTAAAAAATATGTTTACTTATTATCTATCGAGTGCAAATGTTCATTATTAATGGTAGTCAGTAGATCATTTGATAAGTTTTGTTTTATAAAAATTGTTACCGTTGAAAACATTTTAATTCAATATTTTATTTGTATTAGTGGTTAATTATGATTTATATTAGTTACTCGTTTAAGTATTAAAACGATAATATTCGGTTTTACAAAAGAAGAGAAACGATATGACTCCAATTAAATTATTCATTGTTACAACACTCGTTATCTTTACGGCTGCTTGTGCTTCAAATGTAGCTAAAGTTGATTTTGATAAAAACACTTCCATTGATACCACCCACTATAAAACCTTTGCTTGGTTAACAGAAGGAAAGATCATGGCGCAGGCTATTGATATAAATCCTGTTATGAAAGAAAGAGTTGATGACACTATTGAGCAGGCATTTATTGCTAAAGGATACCAGTTAGTAGATGATGCTGAAAATGCGGACTTTGCTATTTCTTATACTGTTGGTAGCCGTGATAAAATTAAAGTTAATAATTATCCGCCAACCTACCGCAGCGGTTTTGGCTGGGGACGTGGTTATTATGGTCGACGTGGTTATTATGACGGCCTGTCGACGTCTGTTAGACAATATACCGAAGGAAAATTAGCGATTGATGTGTATGATGTTAAAACCCATCAACCCGTTTTTCATGGTTGGGCGACTAAACGTATAACATCTGGCGTTAGTGAAGCACCTCATGCTGTGATACAAGATATTGTGGTAAAAGTAGTCGAAAAGTTTAATACCAGCTCTGCTAATTAGGCGGCCTATTTTAGTCACTCTATATTCACGGGATTTTGTGCGGTTATCGACATGCTTAAAATCCCAGAAGAGCTATTTTTTAATCTCGCTGACGTGGGAAGAAAGTTAATGGGGTTGTATAACTGCTGTAAATATATTGGATTCAAATAATAAGAGGTTCTGTTGTCGTTTAGTGTTGCGCGTAAATAAGCGAGACGCGTAAACCTGCTCATAGGGTTATAATGTAGACAGCAGCATTATGGAACAGAGCCAAATAATTAGCTATCAATAGGGCTGGTAATACCTCGTTCATGTAATCCAACCACATGTAAATAAATTTGTGTTGTTGCAATATCACTGTGCCCCAGTAATTCTTGAATATTACGTAAATCAGTTCCTTTTTCTAATAAACGAGTGGCAAAGCTATGTCGAAAAGTATGACAACTGGCTTTTTTCATGATGTTTAATTTTTTTATTGCTTGTTTCACTTTTCGTTGTACCGACTGTTCAGAAATATGATGCCGTCTGGTTATATTGCTACGTGGATCAATAGATAAAGCGTGGGCTGGGAAGAGATATTGCCAAGCGGGTTCAAACTCTGCATTTTTATACTTTCTTGCGAGTGCTCCAGGTAAGTAAACACGGCCAAAGCCCAGAGACAGATCTTTTTCATGGGTTAATAAAGCAAACTTTACTTGAAATCTCAGTATTTCTAGTAAATTTTTTGGTAATAGCGTTCTCCGTGATTTATCACCTTTAGATGCATATACTAAAATGCAGCCCATTGAAAAATCCACATCTTTGACTCGTAATCGGGTTGTCTCAGATATACGTAAACCACATCCATACATGAGTTGTGTGCACAGCTTTTGTGCTTCAGAAAGTTCGTTAATCACTGTAATTGCTTCGTTGTGTGTAAATACTGTGGGCAGTTGACGAGGTTTAGTGGCATAGCGAAAAGTAATGCCATTAACATCTATTTTCATAAACTCTCGATATAAAAAAACCAATGAATTTAATGCTGTTTTTTGTGTGTTAGCAGCAACATTACACGTAACAGAAAGGTATTCTAAAAAAGATTCTATTTCTGCAACCCCCATTATATTCGGGTGTTTTAGCTGATGAAAACGGATATAACAAAGCACCCAATAACAATAAGTTTTTTCAGTTTTGAATGCATAATGGCGACTACGGATAAAAACCCGAAAACGATCCATAAAGCGGTTTGAATCAATTTCGATCAAAGGTCTGACATCATACATAAAATATCCTTATCTCAATCATACAATGAGTGTTATTATATACAGTATATTAGTTTGGATTTTATCATTTTTCCAGTAGATAAGGTTGGCGTGCAGGTTATTTTGTTGATTGAAGTTAAAAGTGATAATAATCACTCGCTTACCAAAAAGTATATTTTTAAGATAGCAATCATCAAGCCTCAATCTACATAACTGAATAGTCTTTTTAGCATATAAGAAGGTATTGATTTTTCTGATCTCTTATTGTTATGATGGCTGATATTTTTAGGAAATAGATCTTACGGTGATTTTTACTTAAATGGATCTATAAAGCTGTTAAATTTGCCGAGCAAGCTCGGAGAGTCACTTCTAAATTCCAGCGTAGGCAAATCTAACAGCACCACCTTTATCGGTACTGGATAAAAGAACAGTATCCGTCTATTGTTATCTTATGAACAGCTCAACAGTACAAGGCTTCTTACAAGCGAGCTTTACTAATTACCAAAACAATCATCGTCTGCCGCTTTATCAGATTAAGGCTGCGGAGCAATTAATTCGGTGCCGTACCGAAGCGTTGGGTGGTCACAGTGTTTATTGTGAAGATGGTCACCTCAATGGTGTTTGGTATAACAGCTGTCGACACCGTAGCTGTCCCCAATGTAGCGCCCTTAAATCAGAGCAATGGCAACAACGGGCAGAGGCGCTACTACTCAACTGTAAACATCATCACTGGATTTTTACTTTACCGCATGATTTGCATGAGGTTTGGCGTTTTAATCGAGAGTTTTGTCAGCAACTACTGCTCAAATCTGTGAGAGAAACACTGCAACAACTCAGTCGAGATCCACGTTATTTAGGTGCAAGATCAGGCTTTATCTTAGCGCTCCATACGTGGGCAAGAAATCAGACGTTCCATCCTCATATTCATTGTGTGATCAGTCACGGCGGTTTAGACGCTACAGGTAAATGGAAAACGCCTAAACGAGCAATTTACTTACCAGCTAAAGTGATGATGACGCTCTTTAGAGGAAAATATTTAGGGGCATTAAAAAAAGCATTGGTGGCTGGTGATTTAGTGGTGCCAACGAATGAACGTGAGCAACAAGTTATCAATTTGTGTAATAAGCTCGGACGTAAAGACTGGGTAGTGCATTGTGTTAAGGCTTACAAACATGGGCATGGAGTTGCTAAATATTTGGCGCGTTATATCCGAGGTGGGGCGATAAAAAACAGTCAAATAATTCATCTGGGCAAACATCACATAAAAATCCGTTATAAATCCCATCAAACACAACAAACAGAATACCTAAATTTAAGTCATGAAGAATTTATGCAACGGTTACTGTCACATATAGCACTGCCGAGAAAACCACACTACCAACTGGTGGGTTTATACCACGGTAAATGCCGAGATAAACTGAATCAAGCCAGGGAGAGACTTGGGCAAAATGCAGTTGAGGCGCTTGTTGAATACAATTGGCAAGAATTTATAGAAAAGCAAGGAAAAGCAGCGTGTTGTAGGGAATGTGGTAAGCCCTTGAACCAATTAAGACCGATAGAGAAAGCGTTTTATTTAGGGGTGTTTAAATTTACCACCATGCATTAATATTGACTGAATCTGTAAGAGGCAGGAGCACGTTGCGTGCCTGACGTTTAGGGAAATAATAAAATAATGACTTGTCATAACAGTAAAATAGCCAGTACACTGAGTTAAAATTAATCAGTTTGTGGTCTATCGTTTTTAGAACCCCATAGAGGGGAGCGCGGCAAACTTAACAAGGCGTTTAAGACGGACAAATTACAGTCGGCTAGCGCTCGTGCCTCGCACATTTTAGCCAACCGCAATTTGCCGCTTAACTTAGCGTTATGTGCCAAGGAGTCTCCATGAAAAGCATTGCATTTTTAATCTTGTTTGTATCAGTAAATACTCTAGCGGCCAAAAACATTGAAATAGTCCCAAAGAATTTCAGTGCTATAAATGTTAATGTTTTTTTTAATTATCCAGATTCAATCCATGGTGGAATAGAAAACAAAGTATCTTATTCATTGTCTGTAACTATCGCCTTAGAAGAGATCTATGAATACTACAATAATAGCTTTAGTGGTGAATGGGATCAGTGTTTTAGTAATATCAAAGACGCAGAACATCTTGATAAAGAAACCCTTTCAGCCTGGTTTAATAAGAAACGAAAATTAGGTGTCTTTTTAAGTACTACTGTAGGCGAGCATAATGAAAGGCAAGTAATTGTGAGCCAATACAGCTATAAAGACAAAGAACAATTTAAAAGTGAATTTAAAGGGGCTGGGTGTTAGTGCACATAACAAACAAGAATAGGTGTCGCGTAGCCGACACCTTATTCGGGTGTTGGACAAGCCCGGTCGGGAGTTGTTGCTCTTTATAGTAAATAATGATTTGAGGGGATTGCTTGGTTGGGGCTGTTGCTTTTCTGTAGGCG
>JBAHZW010000149.1:0-10429 GCA_037132835.1 Colwellia sp.
TTAACCAAGGATTTACTTTACCTATTTTAACAAGCTTATGTTAACTCTGTTCAAACTGACTATATTGCTCAACCAAATTAAATAAAAATGCTTTGCCTGCCGAGCTGATAAAATAACGGTTAGCGCCCGTTTTATAAGCAAAGTTTCTACTGACAATAAAGTCGATTGCTTTTGGCCAACTATCTACCTTTATTGCTTTTAAAATGGCTAACGAATCATCATCTTTTGCTAAAGCGCTTAAATCAGCCTCGTTAAAGCCAAAAGCGACTTGGCATAATTGTTCTAAATCGCGACCTGTTTGGCTGTAAAATCGACCTAATTGCAACAATATTGTTTGTACTTTTAAAGCATTATCATCGGCTTCATCACTACTTTCTTCACGATATTCCCGTACATAATAAAAATCACCCTCGTTATTTAAGCACAGTTGATAACCTAAATGCTGATACAGGTGTTTAAAATGACTTTCATTGGTAAACAAGCTAGTAAATAAAGGGTTATCTTGCTGTTCACTGTTAAGCTCATTGTATATTTGCTTGGTGATGACTTTACCTTGCGTAAATTGCCTAAAAATAGTCGCACTTTGCTCGGCATTGACCATTGCAAAGCTGTTGCTTAGCTCGGCTGAATTTTGATTAGTCGTTGAATTACTACTGTTCAAGCTTTCACTGTCTTGCTGATTATTATCACTATTATTCGCGATGTTACTTTTATCAGTCATATCATCATGGCTTATCGTACTGTTTTCTTTAATATTATTGTCATTGTTCATTTTATTTCTCAACCTTGGTTATTCTGCTGTACCGCTTATTTAGGCTTTGACACTGAATTTTTAATCACTTTTTTGCGTCGATAAAGATAAATTTCTTCATTGTGTCTAAGGTAGGCTTTTTGATTAACGGTTTTTAAGGTAAATTCATCTTGTTGTGTTTGCATCAATTGGCAAGCACCAATGAGATCCGCTAGTTGATAATCGGCAAAGTCTTCACTTAATCGACAATGTAACATGGCACATAAATCGTCACTTTCGCGTAACTTTACGGTATTTAACTGTTCAAAAATGGCCAAAGCGCGTTGTAAACTTTTGGATTCTTGATCATTTTTAACCGCTGTTAAATTAAAGTTTTCTAGTGGTTTATCCAGTGATAATGATGCTAGCCTTAGCGATAACTCACTGAATAAATTATTAAAATAGCTTGGGCTTTGCCCTACTCTAAAATCTTTTAATTTAGCGACACGTTTAAAGTTATTAATAAAAGCAAAGTCTTTTACTAACACATTATCTATTTTTGTTTTATTCAGGTTACGCGCTAAGGTTTGCTCATAGGCTTGATTTAGTTTTTGATAATAGTGCTCCATGGCGTTACTTTGTAATAACGCGGCTCGAGTCTTACGCAAAAATTGATCTACCTGATGTGCGACATTGGTAATAGGGACAAAAATATTACTAAAGCTCATGCTATAACGCATGATTTGATCACTGAGTAAATGTTTGCCATTACCGCCAAACGCTAACTTAAAGTTCTCTAGTGTTTCAAATAAGTTACTGCCTTTGGCTAAACGACTATTGTTATTTAAAAAGTTTTGTGTCGGTTTAATATGGCGCTCAAACAGTTGGCTTATTTGCGCCAACATTTTTTCTTTATTGTTATTTGTTAACGCGATACTGTCGCTATTGGCAATACTGTCATGGAGTGAAGATGCTGACATAGCTTCAAGGTCGCGACCTAACAAACGCATGCGATCAATGTTTTGTTTTAAGACACTTAACAATTCACTAAGCTGTTGCATTAAGTCATCAACAAATTCGCTGTAATCTGGATCATCTTCAATAAACGATAATTCAGCGCCATTGATCCGCTCTTGTAAACGCCATAAAGCCGCCAAGCGTGATTTTAATTTAGAATCGGTCAGCTCTTGATAAAGTGAGGTTTCACATAAACGAAAGAGTCCTAAAATACCTTCTTGAAAAATAAGTCGACAAGAGCCCTGATAAATATCTTTGTCGGCGAGAATATGGCTCTGCAATAAATTATCCGTATCAAAAGCTAAGGTTAATCTTTGCTGTTCAGTGGGAGCTAACTTGTCGGCATAATGTAAAATCTCTTGCGCCAGTTGCGACTCACTAATATAACGCACCTTATCTTTGTCCATCAGGCGAATAACATTAAACATGACTTTGGGGTGTTCAAGTAAAATACGTAAGGTTTCTAGGGTATTAAACTTTTTTACCGTACTCTTAGTGCTCTTCATTAAGCACCCTCACCTTGCGTATCTGACTTAATGGTTATTGGCTTATCTCGCTGAACATCTGACTCAAGTGCTAAGTCCTTATCTAAATCCAAGTCCATATCTAAATTGTCCAGTAACGCCAGTTGCTCTTCACTGGCATTATCAACGGCCGTTATAAATTCAGCACCGCCCCAATAAACTAATGTGCGCTCTTTTGAATAAGGTTTTTCAGTGCGCATAGAGCCTATCTCATGATAGCGGCCAATTTTGTAAATAAGCTGTGAGCTAGCACTGTGGGTAGAGGCGGCAAATAAGTTAAAACCGCTGGCTTTAATATCATTTAATAACCAGTCAAATTGTTTAACATCAACGGTGGCTACTTCATCAAGCACAAGTGGTAACATCAAGTCATAACCACTGGCGCGTAAACGTTTTAACAGTATCTGCACCAATTTTAGGTTGATTAATGCCGTGGTTGAATTAGATTGTTGTTTGGTTTGCCATTGGCTTTGGTCTTTTTTACGGGTTTTATAAGATAAGTTGGCGACTATTTTATCCATGGTTAACCGCTGTGACCCTTTAGCAAAAATACCTGAGCTGGCAAAAGCGCGAAGCCGAGCATAAAAGTTATCTGACACCAATTGCTCGGCGTATAAATCAACGTTGTGTAACTCGAGCACTAGGTTTTCAAAACGTTTATCAATATGTATTTCGACACTGATACCATCGAGATCGTTAATAGCTATTTGTGCAAAGTCGCGGTTAAGACCACTTTCAAAGCCTTTAATGTAATCAAAGTTTTGTTGTAATAAGTGCATATAGTTTTGCACTGATTCATTATGCACAAACACTTGTTCATTGAGCATGGTTTGCCTTGCACTTAAATTAGTATAGACATCTTCAAGGGCATCAAAGGCGTTACGAATGATGGCAAAGCTTGGCGCTTGAGATAAAATATCTTGCTGATTAACAAGTATATTTTCATGGACAAAATGGCCTAATCCTTTTTGTAAATTAAAGCTAAGCTCACTTAATGACTGTAGTTGATTTTCAATATCATTCAGAACGTCTTCCGTTAACTCAACCAGACGATCGTCGCTAATTAATTTATCTACCGCTTGCTGGCACCTTGGGTAGCGCACTTTTATTTGTTCGGCGTGTTTATTGAGTTGTACTAAATCATTCACTGCATTGGCGCATAATTCACGTTGTGCTTTTATTTGATCAAGTTGATGTTGATCACTGCGCGCAGCTTGCTCGGCGGTAATTTCTTGCTCAATCAATTGAGTCACTTGGTTATTACAGCTGTCTAACTCTTGTTGTACTTCTTGATAAAAACGGTTGTTAAGCTCAGCATCATTGATGAGTCTAAGTTCGTCTTCAGCCTGTTTAATATCACGCGTTAAGCGTTTTATTTCACTGGCATTGGCAATAGCATTACCTTTGCTTTGCTCTAAAGAAGTCAGGGATCTATTATCGGCGAGTAACTCACTCTCTACATCACTAAGTCTCAGTGCACTGTCGTCCACAAGTTGCTGTGATTGACTGGCAAACACTTCATCAAACAAGCTGAAACCATCGGCTTTATGAGCAAATAATTCAGTAAAACCGGTAAAACTGTTTATTTGTTCCTGAGTTAACGTTTTACCTGGGTTGGCTAAAGCGATACGTTTATTGATGGCGGCAACCACTTGCCAACTTTTTTTAGGTAACTGATTCGCTAGACTAAATTCACCACTGGCTATTTTTTTAATTAAGCTCTGCTGTTTTATTTGGTTGTGCTCAATGTTTTTCTTAAGCTCATGAATACGACGGGCACTGGCGGCATCATCTTGATGAGCCAGTAAATCTTTTTTCATTTCGTCGATATCATCGTTAAATATTTCAATAACATCGCTTATGGGGGTATCAACATAGGCGGTTAATAACAGTTTTGCTTTATCGAGCGCTTTTTCTAAGCTTGTTTGCTTAACCGTTAACTTAGCTTGCTCTCGTTGATTAACTTTTAACTCTATGCGAACGTTTTGTAAGGTGTTTTTTTGCTCTTTAAGTTCAAGTTGTGAGTTATTAAAGGCTAGCGCATGCTGCTGTAAATTCAGTTTTTGTTCGTTGAGTTGCTTGGTGAGTTGTAAGTAAAAGCCACAAAAGGCTTTGTCTGCTTGTTGAAAACGACAATATTGACTGAACTGTTTGGCCAAGCCTTGGTAGTTTTGCGTTAAATTGGCAATGTTCAAAAGCTCTTGCTCTTGGGCTTTTAACTCATCATGTTTACCCAGAAATTGTTCTATATTAAAGTCGAGTTCATCGCCAGAAAACTTTTTGTCGGCTTCAATTATATTCGCCACGGCTTTAGCTACGGGGGCACTGCTCGAATTCATTTCAAACAATAATAAGACTAAGGTACGGAGTGATTCTATTCGGGCATCATCACTTTCTGCTAAGGGAAAAACACTGTAACGCATATTGGCAGGGACTAATTGCTCGTTTGCGTAGAGTAAATCTCTTAATTTATGGGTGTCTTTTACTGTTATGGTGTCTTTATGTAGTGCTTTCAACGATTTAAAAATAACGCCACTACTTAAGTTATTGACACGATAACCTATACCGTCTTCATCACCGCCGAGCTGCCAAAATAAATGTCGGATCTGTTCAAACGGTAATGGCGTGAAAATGCGACTATAACTCAAGTAACCAGCACTTGGATGTAGTATTTGGCAATGGCTATATTCACTACCTGCATATTGGTGACATACTTCTAAAATTAAGCAGCTGTATTTAGATGGAAAATAATGTTGATAGCTTTCCTCGTTATCGTAAAAACCATCGTGTTTGGGGGTGCTGAAAGCAAATTTGTTTTTAGAGTTTTTAAAGTTATTTTCAGGTAATAAAAATAATCGTAACGAGTTAAGAATACTCGACTTACCGACATTACCATCAGCCAGTAATATGGCGTGCTCATCAACAGGCAGTTCTACATAGCAAAAACCAGCTGAGTCAACCAGTACCATACGTTTTATTTCAAATTTATATTGTGACGACATGTGCTACCTTATTATTCCATTTGGCAAAAAGACGGATCTCTTAAATTAGGATCGGATAAATAGACTTCTTGCTCCATAAATTTTTTACTGCGATTAAATGCTTGGGCTAGATCGGTGAAACCGAGTTGCTCTGCTAATGTTATTGCTTGGCGCCAATGGCTGTCTTGCTTTGGCATTTTTTTAAAGTGACTATTGAGAAATTCATCACGGTGTAAACAAGCTTTACTTGGCAATACCAAGCTTAGCTTGGTGTTAGTCAATTTGGTTTTGCTAGGCTTGGCGCTAGTGAGCTTTATTAAGGATGAAAACATGGTTAAACCACCGAGATCATAATCAAAACAGCACAATATTTGCTGATACTGCGCAAAAAATTTGGCATTTAATGTATTTGTTACGCTATTACCCTGACCAAAGGCAATGTCTACTTGAGTCCTTATAGTCACTAACTTGGGCAAAAACTCTTGATAGCGAAAGAAATTTTCTTGGTTTTCTATGATCACTAAAGTTTTTTGGCAAGTAAAGTCCATGGTTAACGCTGAGCCATCAGATACTACCACCGTGGGAGATATTAACTTTTTATGTGTCGCTGCTTGCAAAGTAACATTGGCATAAACCAATAAAAAACTCATCGATGTATTGTGTTGATGTGAATCGCCTTGCGTAGATGCATCAACACGATTATTACTGGGCTTTGTTAGCTGTAATAATTGTCTAAAACATGGTTCATCATTTACCGACAATATATATTTGTCTTTACCTAAAGCCGGAGTATAGCTAAAAATATTGCGCCAATTTTGTTTATACTCAGGCGGTAATAAAGCTTTAAAACGGGTCAGGTTTATCGCTTTATGTTCTTCAATGGCAACTAAATACTGGTGTAGGTTCATTTAAGTGGTATTAATTTTAACACCAGTGCGGGATCAATCTTCACGCCAAACCAATTAATACGCCAGTCTAAATGAGGCCCCGTTGCTCTGCCACTTTTACCAACGGCAGCAACCACCTGCCCTTGTGTAACTTCATCACCTTGTTTTACATAACTATCACTTAAATGCAAAAAGGTAGAGCTGATACCTTGGCCATGATCAATAATGAGGGTACCACCAGAATAAAACATATCGGGTACCCATAATAATACCGTACCAGATGCTGGCGCTTTTACCGGATCCCCCGTGTTACCCGCATAATCTAAACCAAAGTGTGGACGTTTTGGCACGCCGTTATATACCCGTTGACTGCCATAAACACCCGTAATAGTGCCTTTTATCGGGGCAATAAAACCTTGAGCAAAAAAGGTTAGGTCGCTGGCAATTTTTCGTGCTGCTTTCACTTGTTTACTGTCTTGCCTTGAGCGAGTTACCGCTTTGGGGTTGGGCTGCATAATGCTTTTTTTAATGCCTTCAATACGTTGAATACTATACTCACGCTTTGCAGGTGTTAAGGTTTTTGTCTCCCGATCACCCTTAATATCGGTGATCACTAATTGATAACTTTGTTGGTCATCACGAGAAAAACCAAAGGCATAATCGCCTTGGCGAGACACGGTGATTTTTTTACCGTTTAAGGTTACCGTATTGGTTGCTAACGTTTTACCCACCAGTAAACCGCCTTGCTTTAATTCACCCGATAATACGATATTACTATTGATATTAGAGGGGGCTTCACTGGCTGTTGCTTGCACGCTGCTAGTAAAGCTGGCGATAAGCGTTAATGAAATGAATGTTTTTGTTAAGGCATTAACCATGAACAATTGCTCCTTTAGCAACACCTTCGTATGCAACAACTTTAACGGTGTTATTTGCTAATTCAGGATATTGAGCTTTTATTTGTCTTAAAATAAAGTCGGCCAATAACTCGACCGTAGAATCACAGTCAACCACATCAAGAATTTTGCTATGCACCGCAATATCAAATCGCCCTTGTGGTGCATGATAGCTAAAGTATTGGTGATCGGGTGTTATATTGTTTATTGCTTGGCTAGACAGTTGAATATCGTCAGCAGAAATTCTGTCGGCTTCACTGGCAATATAAATATCTTGCCAGCGCTTACACCAAGCAGTTTCTAATTTAGCATCTCTTTTATCATCGACAAAGATATTAATTTTAGATCTATGTCCATGAGCAATACGTTGGCAATTACCATCATGCAGCTTTAAGCCATGAGTATAATGATAATAGTCAGTAGTCATAACTTCTGGCCGTAATACTAATGTTAGCCCTGCTACGTTATCAGGCATGTGCGCCATAATAATAGCGGTTAAATGGCTTGTTACTGCCGCAATTGAAATAGTTAAACAGTCAAGAGAGGCAAAGGCACAGCTGGGTGATTGCAAATGGTAACTGGCGATATCACTAATAAAGTCAATCGTTTGATGTCCTTCATTATGAGGTGACTCTGCCAAGGTTATTGCTTGCTCTTGCATTGGCAATAACAATTTATGGTCAACCGCATCATCAATAATGGCTTTGATTTGCTTTTTTACCACGGCAAAATCAAGCACCATGCTCATTTCGTTTAATGATCCATCGAGTAATACGTCAACAATCCAACTCTCACCTACAATACCACGCTGTTTACACAGGTATGAAAAATCAATAACGGTAAGATTATCTACAAATAATTGCATTTTTTTCCTTAATTTACTTTTAGCGCTCTACTTTTCAGACTTAAAACTGAGCTTATACTTCTACTTGCCATGAAATATTTTCATTGGCACGAACAGGCACAACAACATCATCACCAAAGTTCATGGTTGCAGGAACTTGCCAAGTTTTTTTAATGAGGGTAATTTTATCGGTGTTTACGGGCAACTGATAAAATTTTGCTCCATTAATACTCGCAAAGGCTTCGAGTTTATCTAAGGCATTTTCTTGTGCAAACACTTCAGCATACAACTCTATCGCCGCATGCGCAGAATAAACACCCGCACAACCACAAGCAGATTCTTTTGCCTGTTGTGCATGAGGTGCAGAATCTGTACCTAAGAAGAATTTTTTATCACCACTGGTCGCTGCGGCTATTAATGCTTGTTGATGGGTATTACGTTTTAAAATAGGTAAACAGAAGTAATGAGGACGAATACCACCAACTAACATGTCGTTACGGTTAAACAATAAATGATGTACGGTAATCGTTGCGGCAACATTGTTACCCGCAGTTTTAACAAATTCTACCGCATTTTTAGTGGTGATATGTTCTAAGACAATTTTAAGATCGGGAAAATTAGCCACGAGGGGCTTTAAAATTGACTCAATAAATATATGTTCTCTATCAAAAATATCAATCGTAGCATCGGTGACTTCACCGTGTACTAATAAGGGCATTTCAACAGACTGCATGGCAGTAAAAACATCGGTTAAGTTAGCCACATTAGTGACACCTGACGATGAATTAGTTGTTGCACCTGCGGGGTATAATTTGGCGGCATAAACTAAACCAGATTCTTTTGCCTCAATAATGTCTTGAGCACGGGTATTATCCGTTAAATATAAAACCATTAAGGGCTTAAAGCTCGCCTTTGGTGCGGCGGTCATTATGCGCTGATAATAACTTTTTGCTAAGTTAGCATTCGTTACGGGAGGTACCAAATTGGGCATTATAATGGCTCGACCAAAATAACGACTAATATCCGCCACGGTATTTTTTAATACCACACCATCACGTAAATGTACGTGCCAATCATCAGGACGAATGATAGTTAAGCGGTTATTAGAGGGACTGCTTGAGGCCTCTACTGAGGTGTTTATTTCATTTTTCATGCTCAAATTTCCAATTTTATTGATTACAGAGAACTCAGGGTGCTCTAATTATAAGTCACTGTTTTTATGATACTTCATTGTATGCGCACACGAGCCAGATCACGGTAACGCGATACTAAATAGTTACGCGTTACCGCTCTTCTTGGCTGGTATTACTCTCAAGTAGCGCTAGCAGTTGCTCTTTTAGGTTAGGTGGTACTTTATAAATAGTTAACGAGTCATTATGAGGATTATAAACCACGTCTTCACCAAAATGACTGCGCTCAAAACTCAAACTTATACCATTGCCATAACCAGAGTATTTAGTGATTTTATTGACTACGGCTTGTTCGTGCGGAAATGAATCTTCAATGGGGTATGATTGCGTTTGGCAAAATTGATAGAAGTCTTGCTCTGCCCCTGCACTTTCAATGACTTTACCCACTTCTTGAATTGATACATCTTGAGAGCTGGCTTTTTGCTCTTTACAGTAGCTGAGTAAATCTTTACGTGTTTGTTGTTTTTCTGCAGGGTCTAACTGATTAACGGCAACATAATCTTCTACGGCTTGTACTAACGTTTGGGTTTGCTCTTTGGCATTTAAGCCTTCTTCACAGCCTAAAAAGTCCAAAAAGAAGTCTGACACTTTACGCCCAGCTCTGCCTTTTATAAAAGAGATATACCGATTACCCTGAGCATTGTCTTTATAGTCGAATAAATCAATGCGTGCCGCAAGTTGTATTCTATTGGTATCTAAATGTTGAGCGGCTGAAATATTTAGCTCACCATCAACACTGTAATGTTCAGAGACTGGAATAACAACAACAAGCAAGTAACGGCCGCCCATGTATTCATAGTGACATAACACTAGATAACCAGTTTCATCTAAATTATATTTTTCGATTTCATTTTTTAATACATTGGCTGCTTGGGTACTAAAGGCATAAAAGTTTTGTTGCTCCGTTAAATAGCTTTCCATTAAATCAACAAAACGTGCCGCGTCACCTTCACTCGGCATTGAAGAGAAATTGCCATAGGCTTTATTACCCTTGGCATTATAAATGGTATGCAAACCATCAACAAAGTTAGTTGTTTTAGCGCTTTCTTGGGTAAAGTCATAATTTTCAGGGCCAAGGCGTAATATCATCTCACCTGTTTCTTCATTTTTAGTCAAGAAGTGTAGTGCTATGTTTTTAATGATTATGCTCATGATTTTTTATGTTCAACTCATGGTTAATTAATGTTGATGTTTTGTGCTGCAGTTAGGGGTTGTTGACCTTTCGCGGTTAAATTTTGTTCGAGCTAAAAGCGTTTTATTCGCGGCGAGTCGCGTGTAGCCTAGTCATTCTACGCAAACACGACTCAACAATGAAAAAAACGCTTTTAGCCGAATCTTTTAGACAGCGTTTGTTGGTCGT
>JBAHZW010000033.1:0-7003 GCA_037132835.1 Colwellia sp.
CAAGTTTGGTAAAAGAGTGAAAAAATGCTTATTTTTTTTAGGTATACTTCCAAGTTGCCAACTCCCAACTTTAACATCACACCATGGGCAAGGTTTCTTAAACATATCGTTCGCCTCGAAGACTTATAACGCCTTGCTAAGAGGCAAAATATAGTTGGTTAAAATAAGCGAGGCACGAGCAAAAAACCAACTGTATTTTGTCCTGCTTGAGCAACTTGTTAGAGTTTTTTATACGCCGTAGCTACTAACGTGTTTATTGTTTCTGATGTTACTTGAGACTCTTGCATGAGCTTAATAATTTTAGACCAATTATCCCAATGTTTTTCCCAAGTTTCATCACCAATAATTGAAGCGAAATCCATTTTCGTTGGTTTTTTCCATTTTTCATATTCGCCTAATAACCGCATTCGCTCTTCAAGGCTGACAATACCTTTTGATTTTGGTGAAAGTGGAGCATCACTTACCATCCACTTTCGCCATTCTTTGTTACCTTTAGATTGGTTGCATTTACCACAGCTTGGAACTAAATTATGTATCTCTGAGATATAACCAGTAGGCTTTTTATTTAATACTAATGGTCTTAAATGATCCCACTCTGTTGCATCACTACCACAATAACAGCACTGAAATTCATTATGAGGCATTTCAAGGACATCTAGAGCTTCTTTTACTTCATCTTCTGTTGGATAAATTACAGGAATAATTGAGTTTATAAAGGCATTCGTAATGCTAGAAGATCTGCCTGTAATCTTCATAGGTTTAGGCATTTTAAATAGTGGCAGATAACTCATAATTTCCCGAAAACTCTAACGCCGCAAACACTGGCGCGTAAGCTGGCGCTTTTTTTGCCGCTTTTGGTTTTGGAAGAAAACGTGACAACTGTTAGCGTCCATTGATTTGCCTTGTTAGGCATTTTCAACCAATAATTGACTTACCAAATCTAACATTGTCCAAATATTTCCTTTCTCATATGAGTCTGCACTCTCATCACCCCCCAAGAATGGATATGGCTTAGGTATGTACACTTCATTTTCATTCAACGTACCGATAGCCTTACTTATTTTCTGAGCATGGTCAGCATTCAACACATATTGTGAGAAGCCTTCATCTTGGAGTATTTCTTTTTCAAATTCAGAAATAGAATTGAAGGTGCCATAAGACTTTGCAGCCGCTTTGAATGGATAAAACACAGCATAATCAGATTTGCTAGGGCTAAATAGAAAAATATGACCAAGGTTTGAATAGCCAATAATTTGTTCATATAAAGGGTAATCTTTAATCCAATGACCAATTGCATCTGAGCTGATTGGTTCTATAATCCTGTAACATTCTTGTTCTTTCAAAGTATTCTCCATTTTAAATATTATCAAAGGTAATAATTATGCCTAACGCCTCGTTAAGAGGCAATAAAATAGTTGGCTAAAATAAGCGACGGAGGAGCAAAAGCCAACTGTTTTTTGTCCTTTTAAACGACTTGTGTACGCCCAGCATGGGCATGAACTAATGAGGTGAAAGTCCTCTGTAGGAAGATCACCGTTTGATAAAATATTTACTATTAAACGCTAACTACTAGCGAATGGCAAGGGCTTATCCGTGAGGATCGGTCCGAAGGAAGCCGCTAGCAAATTTGCGAGCTAATGAACAAGAACATCATATGAGGCGTAGGCTAGAGGTGAGTTGGCACAAGATGACGAAACCATGTGATCTAATGGCCACCGTAAATGATGTAGCAGTGCAAAGAAAGTGCATGTTCTTATCTGGGGAGATCTGTTTAACAAGCGATCGGAAAATAACCAGTAAGGCTCTGGTTAATAAGTGCCTTGGCTTTTGAGACACATCGACTCAAAAGAGCGAACCAGATGAAAACCGATAGCGCATGGCTAGGCAACTAGACTTGTAAATAAACAGAAGTCAGCAGACGGCATAGTAGCCCAACGCCCATCGTAATGGTTGGGATATGGTGAAGGCCTGAACATTTAGAAGAAAGAGGAGCCTTGTTTAACTTGCCTATACCCACTACGCCGTCAGGCGATTACTATAAGCAGCGTAATAACCCGCAGCCAGCTTTCAACCAAGAGCTATTTCAACAACTTCTTGAACCGATGAATTTACAATGCGCTTGGCAACGAGTTAAAGCCAATAAAGGAGCCGCAGGTATTGATGACATGTCTATTGATGCTTTCAGCTTATGGGCACAACAAGGTGGCTGGCAAACGTGTAAAACTCAATTGGAACAAGGCGAATATCAACCGAATGCCGTCAAGCGAGTGGAAATTGATAAACCTGATGGTGGTAAACGCCCATTGGGCATACCTACCGTGCTTGACCGTATTATTCAGCAAGCAATAGCCCAAGTGCTAACGCCCTTGTTTGATCCATTCTTTTCAGTGAACAGCTTCGGCTTTCGTCCTAATAAGAATGCCCAACAAGCGGTGTATCAAGTGCGAGACATCATCAAGACAAAAAGGAAATTCGCCGTCGATGTTGACCTGTCAAAATTCTTTGACAGGGTAAATCACGACTTATTGATGACACAACTAAGGCATAAGGTGCAAGATAAACGTCTACTGGCGTTGATTGGAAAATACCTACGTGCTGGTGTGATGGTGAATGGTAAGTTATTGCCCAGTCATGAAGGTGTGCCTCAAGGAGGTCCACTCTCGCCTTTATTATCGAACATTATGTTAGATAATTTAGATAAAGAGTTGGAAAACCGAGGGCATAAATTCGCCCGTTACGCGGATGACTTTATTATATTGGTCAAGTCAAAACGTGCCGGAATGCGGGTGCTAACCAGCATTACTCGCTACCTTGCCACGAAGCTTAAACTGGCCATAAATGAGCAGAAAAGCCAAGTGGTTAAGGTGGGCGAAAGTAAATTTCTCGGTTTTACCTTTAAACGGGGCAAGATCCAATGGCATGCTAAAACACGGCACATTTTCAAACAAAAGATGAGGCGTCTGACGAACCGAAATTGGGGCGTAAGTATGGGTTATCAATTGTTTAAAGTGAGTCAGTACCTGCGAGGCTGGATCAACTACTTTGGTATAGCTAATGCGTATCAGGCTTGTGTTGAATTTGATCACTGGATCCGCCGTCGCGTGAGGATGTGTTACTGGCGTCAATGGCGAAAGCCGCGAACAAAGGTGCAAAACTTACTCAAACGAGGCGTGCGAATTCAAGCGGCAGTTGCTTGTGGAATCACCAGCAAAGGTCCTTGGCGAAGTTCGAAAACACCGGGGATCCAACAAGCACTAAATAATGCTTACCTGAAAACTGCGGGTTTATATTCACTAAGAGATGGATGGATCAAGGTTCACTACCCTAACCAGAGCGTTTAAGTTAGGGGTTCTAAATGAACCGCCCTGTGCGGAGCCGCATGCAGGGTGGTGTGGGGGCTGGAGGCTAGATACCTCTGGCTACCCGATTATGTAATCATTCCGACCAAACTGCGAATTCATTTCCGTTTGGATCACTAAAGTGAAATCTTCTACCGCCAGGAAATGAAAATATTGGTTTAACAATTTCACCACCTGCTTTCTTAATATTATCTTGAGTCACTTCAAGTAAGTCAGCGTATAAAACTATTAGAGGGCTTCCATTTTTAGTGGAAACCACTAAATCAGATTTAAAGAAGCCACCATCAACTCCTTGAGCAGCAAAACTACAGTAATCGGGTCCATAGTCTACAAATGACCAGCCGAAAACGGTGCTAAAAAAAGCTTTGGTAGCTTCAATATTTTTTGCTGGAATTTCAATATAATTAATTTTATTATTTTTAGTCATTTCAGTTTTTGCATCCTTAATCACATCTGAGTTGTTTGCACTTGTACTAGCTATAAATAAAGATAGCGCCAATGCGAGAATATATTTCATAAACCTTCCTGATTACATAACGCCCGCTTAAGCGGACAAAAATTGTTGGCTAAAATTGTGTAGCGAAGCGAAACGTAGCCAACGGTTACGTGTCCTTGTTGATTTTCTTGTTAGCTGCTATTACTCAACACAGCTCTTTGAGCCACTATATAATATAGTGGCTCTTTATACTTCTGATATTCACAAAGACATGTATAGACTAGTTTAATAACATGGGCATCATTTGACTCTAATGTACTTCTAATAACAGGATCGAAATCAAGGCTCCCTTCTGATAATTTTACCTCTTTATTCGCATAGTTAAGTCCTGTGCTCAAGTAAGCTATTAAAACTGCTTTCCAAAGCTCTTTTAACGAAATGTCCACATTTTCAAGATAAGGCATGATAATAGAAAATGCGTGGCAGCCAGTTACTGTGTGTAATAATGTAAAATCATCGTTTGCGTAAAAGGCTTTTAATGCAAAATATCGTATATTTGATAAGTTGATTGAACTTGGTTGAATAACGGATTCTTTACGTTTTAGTAAATCACCAATTTCAGACATTCTGTCAACTATTATTCCAGGTGAAAACTTATAACTTTCACCAAGTGGGGCTAACCTTGTGAGGATATTTTCTAAAGTATCATCCGTTGATTCCATACTAAGTTCAAATGACTGAAACTCAGTACACCAATAAGCCAAAGCGACAGCAATTTCACTTTGATTTTGTGCCTCAATTGCATATGCCAAACGAATAAGTGCATGAAAAGCAGAAGCTGCAATACCTGAAATTAATACTGGCAATGACTTTTTTAAAACCGCTTGAGTACCATAAGCCTTTAATTTATTTTTGAAATATTTTAAATATTCCTTAAATTTATTACTGTCACCTAAATACTGCTCAATATGATCAACAGAAGTGACACCATCTAAACTTCCTATGCATTCCAGATTATTAGCACTGTGCTTAAAAATATCCTCTAGTTTTCTGTTTGATGCATTTAAACGATTTAACGCAATTATTACCATAGGTAAATGTGTTGCAAGCCCATTTCCATATAAAGGATGATATTCCCCTGATTTTTCGAGCAGTAAGTTCAAAAACTTTGTATTTCCCATGAAACTCCTTTAGTGCATAACAGCAGCTAACGCCTTGCTAAGCGGAAAATAATGGTTGGCTATAATCGCGAAGCGATGGCCAATTTTTATTTTTCCGTTTAAGCAACTTGTTATCTTTTTATTACATCGAGTATTTGCTTCATCGCAGGATCTTCACCTATAAAGTAAGTGTCTGACGACAAAGCGACAGGAATATGTGGCGCAATCCAGATGCGGTGATCTTCTGCTTTTGAAGCTTGATGGTATTGTGAAGATATAATCCCCCATACGCCACTGTATGGAAGCTTAAACCAGCCGGCTTCACCAAGGTGATTAGGTCTGCTGCCACTCGGTTCGCCAACTATGATGGCATCTGTTAAGCGATTGAGATCGGCTAGTAATAAATGTGCGGCTGAAAATGTATTTCTGCCAACAATAACAAATAATCTATTCGTTTCGCTTTGCTCTACAAAGTGAATCAAAGTCCTTGTTAGTGGTGGTATAATTGAGCCATTCCCCCCACTATTATGCCGTAAATCTAGCACTAAATTTTCTATTTTACTTTCTGATAAAGCTTGGCGAATATCGTCGCTAAATTGAGCTATAGACTTAGATTTATTCTGAGCGACGGCGTTTAACTGAACGAAAAAATAATTATCTTTTTTATTTTCCAAATACCAGTAATTTTCATCCTTATTTTTCAAATAGTCAGGGTTGTTAGCAGCCTCTAATTTAGGTAATGTGGGAAAACCTCTAAAATTGAAAGACTCCCCCGACATTTTAACTCGTTCACTTTTGCCATCCTTATCAGCAAAAGTAACGAAAACTTCTTCTGCATTTTCTACTATGCCTAGCCCCTCTAGCACTTCAGGTAGAGCCAAGTAATAAGGTCCTAACCAGTATTGTTGCATCTCGTTATCTCGGGCATTTACGATTGCTATTTTTTCCATAGCACGCTCAATAGGCATACCTTCAACTGAAATCACTTTTCGACCGATTAGGCGTTGATAATCTGAATTTGCACTTACAACATAAAGACCATCATTAAACTTATAAAACTGAACTGGTAAGCGAGTAAATGCGCCTTTTTTAGAGTGAGTAGGAACAATAAAATTATGACCATTACCAACACTAGCTAAAAGTTCCATAAATTGGAACACGATTTGCTGATTGCTTAGGTTAGGAATATTTTGTGCTATCGCTTTGGCTTTCAGTTCTAGTGATTCTTCTGAAACGCTATGATAAGGATCAACATGAAGACGTTTAATTTCATTAAGCAAAAATTGTAAATCTGCCAACCAGGCATCGTTTCTTGATAATCCAGCCTCAAGATACTCCCCTGAAAGCCGCTGATAGATTTCATTCTCAGCAAGTTTTTCAAATTTAGAGCTGCCAATCAGAGACTTCCTGTCATCCCACCTAAACTCGAGAGCTCTCTTAATCCAGTAGAGTGCTTGTGATTCTTCTCCAATAGCCGCATAGCACTGAGCGACTTTAATCATTATGTCGTTGGACGGCGAAGATGCCGACTTGATACCTGACATGATAGTACCCAGCTCCAATGCTTGTTTTAGCGCAGGGATTGCTTGCTCGCATTGATCAGTTTGCAGGTAACCATGTCCTAGCATAAACCAAGTATCACCATCGTCTTTATATTCTTGAGTAAGGCTTTTGAGCAATGGAATAGCTTTATCCCACTCTTTTTCTCTAGCGAAATGGACTGCCTGGCTGCGTTGAGCCCAATATTCAGCGCCACTATCGGGAAAGCTTGTTGATGGCAACCTTCCAATAGCCTCATTGG
This sequence comes from Colwellia sp., assembly GCA_037132835.1. GTDB lineage: Bacteria > Pseudomonadota > Gammaproteobacteria > Enterobacterales > Alteromonadaceae > Colwellia. Next base: position 6,757 of record JBAHZW010000033.1, read on the forward strand.
TCATCAAATTTGATTTAGATGCAGCTAATGTAGATGTACACACAAAACTCAGTAGAGAGATTATTATTATTTTTTTCATGATACTTCACTATAATATTGACGAGAAATAATCGTGGTAGAGCGATCTGTTACCAGACCGACCCCACACAGATCCGGACGTGCGGAACTACCGCATCCGGCTCTTCAGTTATATATTCACTCGTGTAAAACACAACTCTAGTACCAATCAACTAGCAACAATCGTGTG
>JBAHZW010000088.1:0-27358 GCA_037132835.1 Colwellia sp.
TAACGAGGTAAATGCTTGTGATTAATAGAATGGCAACAACCAACTAGTGAATTTTTAACGTTACCAATCATGTTGTTAACCAAAATAAACTCGAGCTTTCCCTCATTTTTTGCCCACCACCTGTATCGAGGTAAACTGCACGTTTTATCTTGAGTAAATTGAGAACGGCTATGGTTCATAGGGACAGCCCTATATTAGTTTTCAGGTATTATTGAAATAAATGATACCTTGGAGAGGAGGAAAATATGCTTGTGTTAGTTACTGTTCAAATCGCCTTGTGTATATATTTGGCTCTGTTCCTGTTAATTGTTGTCTATACTTATAAGAGTTCATAACGTATTGAAGGTAAAGACAATGAAGACTAAGACGTTCGTTCAAAAGCTTAACCAAATAACTTCAGCTCTTTTATCCATGACACCCGCACAAAGAGAGGTAGTTCATCAATCAATTCGAACAACTCAAGTAGAAATACCAACCAATGAATTATTTCAACCTATCTTTGATGCTTCCTCTTCCTGTCCCCACTGTGCTTCAACACATTTAAGGAAGTGGGGAAAGTCAGGAGAAACACAAAGGTATCGTTGTAACGGTTGCGCTAAGACCTTTAATATAAAGACAAAAACACCTTTAGCTCGGTTAAGGAAGTGCCATCTATGGGAAGAGTATGCTCGTTGCATGGCGCTAAAATTAACACTTCGTCAAACGGCGTCTATTTGTCACATTAATCTTAAAACTGCATTTTTATGGCGACATCGTTTTTTAATGGCCAACACGGCTAAAACACAAGATACATTATCAGGAATAATTGAAGTAGATGAGTTTTTTATGGCGTACTCTGAAAAAGGCTCTAAAAAGCTGACCAGCGGACGAAAAGCGAGAAAGCGCGGTGGTGATGCAGATAAAAGGACAAAGGATGACCAAGTAGCTATATTATTATCAATTGATCGCAGTAAGCATATAGTAAGCAAGGTGTTAGCCGCGGATACCGCACTAGAAATTGAAACTCATTTTGAATCACACATCACAAATAATTCTGTACTTTGTAGTGATGGCGCATGGCCTTATGTGAATGTAGCAGCGCACAAAAATTGTGATCATAAACGATTAATAAATGGAAAAGACAGAGTGATAGAAAACATTTATCACATTCAAACAGTTAATGGTTCAATCTCGCATTTCAAGAGCTGGGTGATAGGAAAAATGAAGGGTGTAGCAACTAAGTATTTAGCGCATTATCTAGCTTGGTTTAGAGAAAGTAGTGCAAAGTATGATTTTCAGCAAATTTTGGTCGCTGCTTATAGGTGACAACAGTCTAATGGAACAGAGCCAATTAAAAGGTGAATCGATGCGAAAAAAACTAAATATCTTGACTGATGGCGATCACTCAAGTTAGATTTTACACAGGTCTACTGATTAACAAAAAAGTGATCGGCTTGAATAGTATTGACCGATCGGCATCATGGTATTACGCATTAGTGATATTAGTGATTGGTCCTAGAAGGGGGACTGATGATGTCTTTATTACATTTGTATCTAGGATTGACAATTCATCACTCCAAGAATAAGTCGTATCGTCAAGGTTTAAATTAATAATTCTATGACTCATAATTCCTTGGTATAGATATACCAAAGCTCCAGAAGGCGCTTTGAATGTAGACGTTTGTGTTTCTGTTGTATTCCATGACTCTGTAAATGATAATTCAATAGAGGCTTCTGCACCAGCTATTTTAAATAGAACGCCTACAGAAAATGTTACTTTGCCCCCTATTTTTTGAGATGAAGTGAAGTTAAAACCACTTGATATTGTTTTACTAAATGTAGTTTCACCTTTGGCGTTTGTATTATCTAATGTGCCTACTGACTTTAGGTTTGGTTCATATAAACATAATCTTGGAACTGATTTATCACTTTGTCCTGTAAGAGGAATAGAATTTTCAAAAACTTCTCTCGAAGGACTAGGAAGTGTTTCGTATACACGAATATGATCCGTTCTAACTGGAATTGAGTTGGCTACTTTAGTCATTTATATGATCTCCTACATAAACGTAATCGTCAAAAAGGTTTTGGATACATGAGTATAAAACTGTTCGTGCAACTACAGTTGTTGAACAATCTTTATATTCCGTTTTTTTCTCTTTGTATTGTTTTATTTTTAAATCCCAAGCTATGTTAATTGCTCCAATGGCCTCACATGATTTTGTAACTGGATCATATCCTTTTATTAATAAAATAACTCGGTCATCTATATTCAGATAATCTTCTTCCTTTTCACGCTCTGGACCTATGGCATTGCTCATTGCAGCCTCCAAAGCTTCTCTATCTATTCCTCCAGACGCTACAAGCACTTCAGCTGCGGCCCCTGCCGAGTCCAAAAATAAAGTCTTAACCGCGTCAGGAGTAGACTTCTTTTTCGTGCTTTTTATTGGTTCACCGCGTAAACCTACAAATGTAGGGAATTTACGTGCTTGTAGAACAGTGAAATGCTTATTATTTATCACTGTAGATAACTCAACTTGGTATCCTCCTCCGGTATCACTCGGTACATAATTCGCAGTGATTGAGTCACTCCACTCATCATGAATGGATGTTCTGGCAAGTCCACATTTCATTGCAAGTACATAATCATGATGACTACTTGTAATCGTGATTGGAGTTTTTCTTTCCAATATCGAATATGCTTTAATATTTCCTTTTTTTAATTCATCTCGTACTTCGAGAGTAAATTTTTCTAATTTTTCATCTGATGTAAGATCACATGTTAGCCCAACATTATGTAGTTGTGATCTAAGCATTTCCGTAGTTATCTCAGTTGGAGTCGCATCTTTTAAATCAATTTCAATAGTCCTGACTGGTATTGATGACATTTTAGATTCCTTATCCGTTTTATTGTTTACTGTATCTTAAGCTCATACTTTTCTAGTAAATAATTGATGATTTACGTCCTAACAAGCTACCTGTATAATAAATCACCTACACTTTGTCATATCATCACGACATTGTAAAGTATAAGTCAAAATTTTACATGCCTATGCACTTGGCTCAGGACGATTTTATCGGTGCATGAACTATCGCCAAGTTTAACAATCGGTTAGGGATCTGTTTTTCGATAAACCGACGGTTGAACCGATAACAGAACTCATCTAGGTATTCTTGTAGGTATTTTCCCGATACACCATGGAATGTACCCAACAAAAATGTTTTTAAATTGCCGATGGCAATGTGTACCCACGGCAGCCATTCATCGACCAAATAGCTTGGTGTTATCCTTGCTTCATAGTTTTGCGTTTGGTCAATTATATTCAATGCAGGTAATGCATCAGAGCGAACTTTTTGACCTGATTTTAAGTGCTTTTTAACAAACTTATCTACGCTAAAATGGCAAATACTATCGACCACTTCCATGGCGATAAATCCTGCCTTTTTCTCTTTACTTTCACAGGCTATTAGCACATTCTTTTTCCTGCTGCACCACGACCTCGTTTGCCTTTTTGTCTACCGCCAACAAGCGCATCATCTAGCTCTATTGTGCCACTTAACTGATACAAACTATCTCTGTGCCCCATAGCTCTTCTAAGTTTCTTTAAAATCAGCCTAGCGGTTCGCCAATTGACTTCTATTAATTTACTTAACCTAAGCGCTGATATACTTCCCTTATCAGAGCCTAGAAAATAGATAGCCCAAAACCACTGGATTAAGGTGATTTTACTGCCATGAAAAAATGTTCCTGCCGTGACTGATGTTTGCTTTTTACATTCCGTGCATTCGAATAAGTGGCGACTGGCAATTTTATAGTGATGGTCATTGCCGCAGCTCGGACAAATAAAGCCATTTGGCCACTTCATTTGTTGTAAATATTTCAAGCAATCATCTTCTGTATTAAACTCTTTTTGCCAAGCTAAAAAGCTTGCTTCTGGCATGTTCATGATTATGCCTACCTATACAGTGTGTTTATATATACAGTATAGTTCAATCCTGAGTTATCTGCATAGGCATGAAATTTTATCGCTTAGTGGTTTTTATGGCTAATATATATTAAAGCAATAGCAATTAGAATTGACGGCATCGTGTTTGAGTAATTAAAACTACATCTCATTATTTAAGAGAAACGAGGTTTTAATTTTGCTCCTAAACTGGCTTCGTTTAACATGAAGTATGAATTAATTAGTGGCCTTTCAACTGAATTGTGTTTTCAAATGGTTGCCACTTAACAAGACCATCAAGTCGGATTCGTAACAGTTTGCTCGGTTCCGCTTCGCTTCACATCTTAGCAAACTATTACTCACCGCTTAATGCGGCGTTGAGGCTGTAGAATTTCTCTAAAAAAGGAGCGTTTCAATGTTCCTTTTACCATTTTAAATTGTTTGTTATTTAACCTTGCTCCGAGATCTTGTCTGTGATCTAATAGATATTATTCCCTCACCGTAAAACCTTATGGCGAACTACAAACCCGATTTTTCTTGTCAAAGTAAGTTCATTCCCATTGATTTTTCTGCCCAAATTATTCCCGGTACCTTCGAACACGCACTTGCGCATATTATCGATAATCACCTCGATTTATCAGGGTTCGACCATTGGTTTGATAATGATAAAGGCGGCGCAGCCGCCTATTCACCGACGGTGATGTTAAAAATTATCTTGCTTGGTTATTCCCGTGGTTATATTACTAGTCGTCGTATTGCCAATGCCTGTGAAACAAATATTACCTTCATGAGTTTGTCGGGCGATGTGCAACCGCATTATACTTCCATTGCCTCATTTGTTGCTCGAATGAAAGACCAAATAGAGCCGCTGTTTACTCAAGTACTGATGATATGTGACAAGGAAGGTTTGATAGGCCGCAATATGTTCGCCATTGATGGCTGCAAGATAAAGTCGAATGCGAGTAAAGAGTGGAGTGGCACTATTGAACAGCTTACGCGTAAAGAAATCACGTTGCGTCGAGCCAGCCTACGTATACTGGCCAGACACCAAGCACAAGATGGTTTAGATGAAAATGAAATCACTCACGATCTGAAACAAAAGGAAAAACTAGATAATAGCGCTAAAAAAATCAAAAACTTTCTTGCGAACAATACAGATAAAATAGGTAGCAGAGGCAAACCGGTAAAAAGTAATATTACCGACCCAGACAGTGCCAAGATGACCACCTCCAAAGGCACCATTCAAGGCTATAATGGTATTGCCATCAACGATGATAAACATCAAATTATACTTCAAGCTCAAACATGGGGCTCTGTTGGAGAGCAACAAACACTTAAACCCGCTATTGAACAACTCGAAATCAATTCGTGAAACTTGGTACACCAGACTCACTCCACAAAGCCAAGTTCACCGCTGACAGTGGTTTTCATAGTGAAGTAAATCTTGAATACATGGCAACGACTGGGCTAGATACTTATATAGCTGATACCCAGTTTAGAAGTCGAAATCCATTATTCAAAGAAAGCGAAACCTATCACACGGAGCAAGAAAAACGGCGATTAAAGCGCAGTAAAGGCAGGGCGCGGTTATTTAGCCGGGAGGATTTTCATTTTGACTCAACAAACAATACCTGCATTTGCCCTGCGGGAAAAAGCCTGTGGCTACAAAGTAAATGTCTTGATGTTGGCGGTAAAAAGTACAGTCGATTTACGGGGTATTTAAAAGACTGCCGCGTGTGTCCCTTACAAAAGCAATGCATGAGAAAAACACCGAAATCAACAGGCAGGCAAGTACAGTTTCTCCAGAAATATGAACAGAAAATGAGTTATAGCGATAAAATGAAGGTAAAAATAGACAGTCCAGTGGGTCGACGACAATACAGTAAAAGGTTGGGTGCCATTGAACCAGTATTTGGCAATATCACGGTGAATAAAGGCATGAATAAATTCACCTTACGCGGACAAGAAAAAGTGAATGCCCAATGGCAAATGTATTGCTTAGTTCATAATATAGCAAAGTTAAGACATAGTCTGCATTAAAGCGGTAACCCCGCATTTTCCCCTCGAAAACAGCCATAATAAGACGAAAACCAGTAAAAAACCCGCCATTATTTAAGCCTCATAGATGCATAAATAAAAATCACCAAAAACGTAAACGTTTTTGATTGTTAAAATAAAATATTGCCGTTACAGTATTGTGATTATAAATAAAGTTTAAAAACGAGTTATTCTACAAGCTCGTTGGTATGACTCCCCACGTCAAGTTAAATACACTGATCCTTGCCAATTAATTTAATAGCCCTTTGTTCACTTATCTAATTAAGTGAGTTAACGCATAGAATGAAGCAAGTAATTTCGTCGGTTATCATGCTGATATTCGTTGATTATTAACCTATTGGTTAACAGCGCCTACCTTACTTAGTTCGTCGTGGCACCTGTCTTCAGTCTATGTTCGTGGTTCAATAGCTAAGCTATTGCCATCCTAACGCCGTCGGTGGTTGTGCCACAGCCGATGCTTGATCCCATGCGCTAACTCAAAACTGTTTTTCATGCGGGCATCCTTGCTAAACGTAACTTCACGTCAACCACAGGCAGACGTTTTCGTAATATTAAAAACATAGTGTAAAATTTCATTATAACTCTCTAACATTTTGAAATTATGTGATATTGTTTTTAATTAATAGATATTTGTGGCATGACTTCATGAAGACAGATTCACAATAAACGGTCTGAGGAGAAAGGATGCATTTATAATTTATAATGAAAAACCTTGAAAAAGTAAGTTGTGAAATATCTATTGAAAGAGGGAAGCTCTATTATCACAAGGATGACTGGGAAATAGAAATTATTGTTGACGGTGAATGGAAAAAAGAGATTCTGTCATATATTAAGTCGAATCAATTCGATTTTGATTTAGAGGAAAGGAGACTTGTTGGACCGAGATTGATCGAATCAATGATTGCGCCTCTTGGGTCCGAAAATTTCTATCGTCCTGACTATACATTTACTGCGGGTTCAGGACGTAAAGTAATGCTCACTGATAGCAGTAAACGATTTCAACTTTCATTGCTCGAATCAGATGAATACAATAATTACTTTAACCAAATTATTAGAAGGCGAATAAACCGTTTTGGTAGACGAAGACGAGATCTATCGCTTGATAAGCTGCTTTTGAATCAGAGAACTATCTCGTATCACGTGCCTAGAAAACAAGAAAAATCGCAGCTTATGCAAGAAGGTATTCCAAAAATGGAGGCATGCTTATTCAAGCTGGCCGCTGAAAATAGTGAGTGCTGGGAATTCAAAAAGCGTGTGAAAAAAACATTAGTATCATGGGCCGAAGAGTTTGATGAAGATGATCTATACATCCCTTTAGCAGCATACGACTCTAATCTTGTAAAATATTTCAAAGTGGCAATTAGTAGTCAATTTCCAAGTCAATCATTTTTGGCTTTTTACCATGTTCTTGAGTATAACTTTCTTCAAGTATCGGACGAGGTTCTGCATGGGAGACTGAAGTCTCATGTAAATAGCACTAGGTTTCAAGCGCAGCCCAGTGAGATAGAGAAAATAATATCAATTGTTAAAAAGCACTCTAGTTCTTCCGATGAAACTGAGATGTTAATGCGGGTCCTCAGAAAGTATATTGATGAAGAGGAGCTTATGGAGTTTATTTCAGATGTAGAGAAAGAGGCAGGAGATAAAGTTTATAGTAAGAGCCGCGATGTATTTGGCGAGCGCTTACATATACAATTAAAACCAGATCACGCCATATCAAATGCAGCAAAACTTATTAAACATGTAAGGAATGCACTTGTCCATTCGTCTGATAGATATTCTCGCGATGATTGTCATATACCACTAACGGAATCAGAAGATATTGTTAGACATTATATACCTTTAATTCGCTTTCTATCAGAGAAGGTCATATGTGCCAAAACATCATAACAAGCGCAACAGTGGAAATTTAATCACTTGCACACCTAAATATGTAGTGTTGAGAGAGTTATCGATACAAAATCTAATCTAAATCAACGCTACTGATTAAATGCTAATGTCCGCAATGTGGTATCAGCGGAAATAGAGATTTGAACTTTATTAACGTCGGCTAAGTAGCCTAACTTGTCTCTTTATTAATTCTTTTGCTTCATTATTTACCAAGAAAACCCAATGGTTAATAACTACAACAAGATGGTTTCTTCTTTGCGTACAGAAAAGATATGCTATCAAGGGCTATGACTCTTTTCCTAAATGTGTAACAACGTAAAATAAATGACCGTTTGTTTTTTACCCTACCGATCATCAATATTCATATGAAAACGACTTGTTTCCGTGTAAATAAACCCGTAAAGTTTTCTACGTAAATAAACCCTACCTTTTATTTTGGTTTGATTATGAAAATTGGCTACGCAAGAGTAAGTACTGACGAGCAATCTGACAATGCTCAGATAGACGCGCTAAATTCTGCAAAGTGCGAGAGAATTTATCGTGAGAAATATAGCGGTAGATCAAAGTCACGCCCTGAACTTGAGCGCATGATAGATGTATTACGTGAAGGCGATGTTATTGTTGTGCAGCGCCTCGATAGGCTTGGCAGGAGCTTGAAAGACTTAATAGAGCTATTAGAAAGCTTTAAGTCTAGGCAGGTTCAGTTTATAAGTTTAAATGAGAACATTGATACAACAACTGCTGTTGGTGAATTAGCATTTCATATGATTGGTTCAATTGCTCAGTTTGAACGAAGACTTATTTCAGAACGAACTAAAGCTGGATTAGATGCTGCCCGCGCACGGGGTCGAAAAGGAGGAAGGAAAGCAAAATTAACTCCTGCTGATATTAAAAAAGCGAAAGCAATGCTTAGAGATCCAGAAATGACAAAATCTGAAGTAGCTGAACATTTTAAAGTTAGCAGACCAACTTTAAATAAGGCTTTAAATCGAAAAATGTAGAAACTGAAAACCGTTAAAAGACTATTTTTTCAATACTTGGTATCGTAGGGAAACATCAATGCATATATCCAAATTATCACTAATTAATTATCGAAACTTTCTAAACGCTAAACTACTATTTTCTAGAGGGATTAATACTCTTATTGGCGAAAATGGTTCAGGAAAAACTAACTTATTTAAAGCCATCAGATTATTGCTCGATAATTCTATGCCACGTTCTGCTATTCGGTTAAATGAAGGCGATTTTTGTCGAAAACTAGGTGATTGGCGTGGTCATTGGATAATCATTAGTCTTGAATTTGATGATATAAAAGACGATGAAGTCAGTCAGTCTCTTTTTATTCATGGTGTAGGTAATATTGAGAACCAAGCGGTAGCTAAAGCAACCTATAATCTTATTTTTAGACCAAAAGCTAACATTAGACAAGCATTAGGCCTACTTGCTGAAAATGATCATATCTCATTGAATAACATCCGAGATAATATGACTATTAGTGATTACGAAACAGTAATTACTGGAAAAAGTAGTGCAGACTTTAATAGCCCTGAAGTATATACAAGCATTGTAGGTGATTTTGATAGTGTAGTTTTTCCAAGGTACCTTCAGTCACCTGAAGTTGGAAGCCCAATTCCAAATGTTCTATCTATGTCCGATGAAGTATCTTTTACGTTTGTTAAAGCATTGAGGGATGTTGTATATGATTTCCGTAATAATAGAACAAACCCTTTATTAACTTTATTGAAGCATAAAAGTGGTGAAATTGACCCTACCGATTTTGCGCCTATAGCTGTTTTAGTTGAGTCATTGAACTCTTCTATCGAAGGTCTTCCTGATGTCAGTGAAATTAAGGTTGATATTAAGAATACAATTGATGCTGCTGTTGGAGATACATACTCCCCCAAGACTATTTCAATAAAATCGGGCCTTTCAGATGAGGCCGAACAGCTTTTTCAATCTTTAAAACTATTTGTTGATGAGTCAGATGATGGGCATGAAGGAAGTATTGATGAAATGAGTTTAGGAGGAGCTAATCTTATTTATTTGACATTAAAATTGCTTGAATTTAAGTATCAAAAAGCAAATCAATCCATAGCTAACTTTCTTTTAATAGAAGAACCTGAAGCTCATATACATACTCATATTCAAAAATCGTTATTTGATAAAATTAACTATCCTAATACTCAAATAATTTACTCAACTCATTCGTCTCATGTGTCAGAAGTAAGTAAAATTAGTAGTGTGAATATAATAGGAAAAGTAAATGGGTTGTGCACGGTATTTCAGCCTTCTACAGGTTTAACAAGTAGGGAAATAGGTTTTGTCGAGAGGTACTTAGATGCTATCAGAAGTAATCTACTTTTTGCTAAAAGTGTTATTTTAGTTGAAGGTGATGCAGAAGAGATTTTGATACCTATTTTAATAAAACAAGTGTTAGGTGTTAGTTTAGATGAGCTTGGAATTACTTTAGTAAATATGAGAAGTACAGGATTTGAAAACATTGCTTTGTTATTTCATGATGAAAGGATAAAGAAAAAATGTAGTATTATTACTGATTTGGATGCTTTGTTTTTTGACGCTACGGAAATTACGACAGATACAGATGCTATCAAAAAACGAAAAAAGAAAGCTCGAGGATCACAGCAAAAAGGAACAGAAAGAAAAGTAGCTCTGGATGCCTTTTGTAATGGTAATGATTGGATATCACCTTTTTATGCTGAGCACACTTTCGAAGTCGATTTTATAAAATATGGAAACCGTACTTACTTCCAGAACATTGTTGATGACGTTTATAGTGATGCTTTTACGATAACAACTTCAAAAAACAATTTGAATTCGAGTGATATTTCAGTGCGTGGCCAAAGGGCGCTTACAATGGCAAACCATCAGGGTAAAGGTTGGTTTGCTATAACTCTTGGAAAAGCAATTGATTTCAATGTATACATTCCTGAATACATTATTAATGCAGTTAAATTTTCTCATGGGACATTTAGTAACGATATTTTGTTAAAAATCATTACGTATAGGTTTAATCGACTACAAAAATTTGCAAGTTCAACAAGAGAATCCTTAGCATCAAACCCTGCGCAAGGCGATGCAAACTTCCATGCACAATGGAATAACTATTTACTTCCCTTGGAAAGAGGAATGGCAATATTTCAACCTAAATTGTTTCAATTCATAGAAAACGGCGGTGATATCCAACTTCTTAAAGCGGCTATGATTTCAGATATTATTTTAACAAGCTCTAACATGATTTTAGAGAGAATTTAATTTATGTTTGCTTGGGACAAAGATGATTTAAATGATGAGCAGGTGGAAGCTATAAATGAGCCCGATAGTATATTTTTAGTCGCTTGCCCTGGTAGTGGAAAAACAAGGACACTGACCTACAAAATAGCGAAAGAACTTTCTATTTTAGAAGATAAAAATAAGTGGGTTGTGGCTATTACCTACACACACCGTGCTGCGGATGAAATTAAAGAACGAATAGAAAATTTGGGTGTTGATATTTCCCAACTTTGGATTGGAACTATTCATTCTTTTTGTTTGGAATGGATTTTAAAACCGTATAGCGGTTATCACGATGCGCTAAAATATGGATTTAGAGTAATTAACTCTTATGACACAGAGGAGTTAATTACACAATATTGCCAAGCCTATAATCAACCAAGGATAAGTTATTTTGATTGCGGTTATTATTTTACGTCATCTGGTGTTAGCTATTCTTGCGCACCAAATAAAATAGGACAAGTCACTGATATTATTTCTCAATATCATGCCAATTTGATCTCAAATAACCAAATCGACTTTGAGCAAATTTTGTTTTTCGCATATGAATTGATTAAACAGCAGCCATCTATTAGCAAAATACTAAGTGGATTATTCTCGTATGTATTAGTCGATGAATATCAGGATACAAAAGAAATTCAGTATGTGATTTTTGGGGAAATACTTAAAGCCGGCTTAGGACGTGTCAAAGCCTTTATTGTTGGAGATCCAAATCAAGCTATTTATGGCTCACTAGGCGGGTACGCTATCTCTATTGATGAACTTAGATCTGTTACTAATATTACTATCAGAGAAAAAGAATTAACAAAAAACTATCGAAGTTCATCTAGAATTATTGATCATTTTAGTTATTACAAAGTACATAATTCTGGGATCGTTGCTGCTGGAGAGTTAGAGGGGTTTCCCAGTTTAATTACGTACGACCAACTATTACATAAAGATGAGCTGGCAAATTACTTAGCAACCATAATTAGATATAGCATTGAAACACTAGCCATTCCCGAGAATGAAATATGTATTATTGCACCTTGGTGGATTCATTTAGCAAGCATGACGCGTAGTTTGAGTTCACAGTTACCGCAATATAGCTTTAATGGTCCAGGGATGACTCCATTTGCTAGAGATGAAGATAATTTTTGGTATAAATTAACTAAAATAATATTAACAGAACCTTCACCAAGCCTATTTATTCGTAGGTTAAGATGGTCATCAGAGATAATTAATTGTCTTATCGACGCAGGGGTTGATGCTTCTCATATAACAAGTAAGTCTTTATTGCGAAAAATCAATTCAATTAGGATTGATGAACAGGATGGCTTAGGTTTTTTAGGTATAATGTTTAATGAATTATTTATTCAATTAAATATAGACTTCAATTTATTCTCCACATTGAAAGAGCATCATGATACTTTTTTTGAAAGCTCTAATAAGCGTATTGATCGAATAAGAAACGAAAATACAGTATATGCAGGAAGCATAACTGACTTTCGTAAAGTTTTTAAAAGTAAAAGTGGAATCAAGGTATCAACGATACATGGAGTAAAGGGTGGAGAATATGATGTTGTCATAGCCTATGGGCTATTAGAAGGTATAGTCCCTCATTTTAACGACTCAGATTCCAGTAGTGCTCATAAATTAATTTATGTGATTGGTTCAAGGGCTAGAAAACATATACACCTAATTTCTGAGCAAGGACGGGGAACTCAACGATATCCTAAAGTGCCAACAAATGTATTGAATGGGCATCAATTTAATTATGATACTGAATAGTCTGAAGATAGTTTCTGCATAATACTCATACACTAGATTATCTCTGGTACTCGATTAAGGAAGTAAAATGACAGTAAGTAAAAGTAAATCGTGAAGTATCTAAATATGAAAAATAGGATTAAAAACACTGGAGTTATACTTACCTGTTTTATGACTATATTCGCTTTCTATGCTTTTTATCTTGATCGCAAAGGTGAGGATGCATCGACTGTTGGTCAAAATGAGATAAAAATTTTAATTAGTGAAAGTAACGAAGATTTATATAGGGAGCTTAGGTCGCTCCAACAATCAACAGCAACAAGAGCAATGACTTTAATAATAGAGAATAGAAATTTAGATGAAACATGGAAGAACGCTAAGTACTCTTTTGTAAGCGATGAGCTAATTAATCCGTTGATTGTTCAAGAACTAATAGGTTGGATGTCAGATCCTGCTCCAACAATTACTCAAGTCGACTTAGAAGTAGCTAATCAAAGTAATAGGTTTCATGGGGAGTTTTCTACCAAGAAAGTCGATGGGAAACTATGGGTATATTACGAAAAAGATGATCGTTCTTTTTTCTATTATAGGTTGGTCGGCATATCTCCATCAGGTATTCATATTTTGGAATGTGCGGAAGGTGGAGGTGGCTCAGGGGTTTTTAACAGCATTGTTCTTCTTCGTTTTGCTAAAGATGAATTTTTAGATTTATTCAAGTATGAAGGAAAAACTAATCAAAGATTGTTATTAAATATTATTGGTTCTGTACCTTTGGGTGACAGATATAGAGGCAATGTTTCGTATAGTGAAGGCAAGTTATTCATTGGAGAAGATCTTTCATCTAAGCGATTTGGTGAAAGGTTCGAGAGTTTTGAAATATACATTAATTAGGAGTTATTATAGAAATAACATCGCATAATAATATTTTTAATTATTTTGCTATCAAAGGGTATTCTGGAAAATCAGTTTCCAGAATACCCTTTTGTTTAATTTATTTTGTAAAAATCACTCTATTCTGGAAAAGGACTACAAGTCATATTTGTTCTACATTTCCAGGTTTTTTCCGGAGTCAGAAATCAAGAGTATTTGAATACCTTAGGCTGAAAAGTCTGGCAATAGTAACCCCAAATAATTGCAAAGTCTGAAAAAACGACTAGTCTGTTTTTATATAATCATAAAAGAGAGAATAAATAGTGGTTTTTTCTCAATAACCTAGGCATTATGCTAAAACAATACGATACAAAACAATTGAATATAACCAATGGATACAATTAGATGCTCAATGGTCCTTTCACTTGGTATACTCTCAGCGATACATTTGATGATTTCAAAAAAGGCTTAAAACTTGCCCAAAATTGCGGCGCAAAAAGCTTAATGGTGTTAACTTGTACCCAAAATACATACCCTGAACAAGCATTCAACGGGTTATTAAAAACCTGCTCATTACCTGTTTTTGGCGGTATTTATCCTAGGCTCACCCACCAAGATACCTTAATTGAGCAAGGTGCATTAATTATTGGCTTTAAAGAAGAGTATCAAGTCTCTGTTTTTCCTGATTTACATCTATGTAAGAGTGAAGAAGCACTAGAAGGCCTTATTAACTTAGAGCTAGAAAAAAATAAAAATTTTGGAGCCCAAGAAAACTTCTTGATGTTTTATGATGGCTTAATGGCCAATGTTGAAGATTTTATTGATTGTCTTTTTGAATGCTTAGATCACAACATTACCATCGCAGGCGGTGGGGCTGGTTACCTAGATTTTATTCAACGGCCATGCATTTTCACTAACAACGGCTTGCAGAGCAATGCGGTATTGTTAGTTACCTTACCCAGAAAAATAACCACTAGCATCGCTCATGGTTGGCAGATATTTAAAGGTCCATTTTTAGTCTCGGAAGTACAAGATCAAACGATTCAAAGTTTAAATTACCAACCTGCTTTTGACGTTTATTCTCAAGCTATTGAAAGCGCGAGTGACTATAAATTTCAAACGGATAATTTTTTCAATATTGCCAAAAATTACCCATTAGGCATTGAAGATATTAATAATAACCTGATTGTTCGAGACCCCCTTTTATCTATCAATGGCCAGTTACAATGTGCAGGCAAGATACCTATAAACTCGATGGTATATTTACTTGAAAGTAACATTAACAACTTAGTTAACGCTGCAGAAGAAGCCGCTATCAGTCTATTTTCAAGGTTAACAAGCTCAACAGAACAAACCGCTATGGTGTTCGATTGCATCAGTAGAGTGTTATACATGGAAGGTGAGTTCGATAAAGAATTACAAGTGATTAATAAGCATCGTACCTCAGTCACGTTATTTGGCGTGCTTTCAATCGGCGAAATTGCGAATAGTGACAGCGGCGTTATTCGTCTTTTTAACAAATCAACAGTCATTAGCGCTTGGTAGTCATTGGGGGATTAATGAATAAAGCACTTTTTATCATTTCACTACAGCATGAGCTTGCCATGGCCATTGGCAACAAGCTTGACTTAAAAACTATGTTGAAAGTGTTTTTAAAAGTCTGCTTTAACCGCCTCGATTTAATGAGCACTCATATTTATATGTATTGTGATCACAAGGGTATTCCCATTAAATTAGCCCCCCTTGAAAGTGCACACTACCAAAGTTTTCTGAGTATTCCTAAAAAAAATCAAAGAGAGCCCTGGACGAAAAGTACAATGTTATCTAATTTTGTCGAAAGGCTAAATAAAGCTCAAAAAAACATTTCATTGGAATATCAGCCGGGGAAATATCTCTTTGGTTATATCATACCTGATCATGGTCTACTGGTTTTTGAAACGCATTATGCACTCAATGCTGAAGTACAAAAAGCACTCTCCTCCATTTTGAAAAAGCTAGCGATAAGTTGTTATACGTCATTAGTACACGACTCACTCGTTAAAGAAGTGCGCTCTCGGCAGCTTATCGAGAAAAAAGTCGCCTTTCAAGCGCAGCATGATGGTTTAACTGGCTTGTTTAACCGTCAACATATGAACAAGTTACTTGCTGAAGCAATACAAAATGCTCAGATTAATAAAAAAATTGGTGGCATTCTCTTTATTGATCTTAACCGGTTTAAACCTATCAATGATGCCATGGGACATAGTGTTGGCGACCAAATACTACTCACCTTGGCGAATAGACTTTATTCATTAAGTAATGAGCATATTGATGTTGCCCGTTTTGGTGGTGACGAATTTGTTATTCTTTTAAAAGATCTCAACTCTAATTATCAAGAAACCATTACTCAGGCCATTACAGAAGTTAACCAGTTATTGGCTATCCCCTTTATTATCAAAAATCACTCGTATAAGCTTAGTTGTAGTATTGGTTATGCACTTTTTCCGCTACAGAGCAATACGGCAAATAACCTCATTAAATTTGCTGATATAGCGATGTATGAAGCAAAGCGAGAAAAATCTCGACAGGGAAAGCAATACACTTCCTCCATGTCAGATAAAATAAAAAGACGGTTAGCGTATGTAGATGACATGAAACTAGGTTTAGCGAATGGTGATTTTAAATTATTTTATCAACCGCAATATAATCATAATGATGAAATTATCGGGGCTGAAGCGCTATTACGTTGGCATCATCCTATATATGGTACAGAGTCCCCCGCCGTTTATATCCCTATTGCCGAAGAAAGCGATTTAATTTTAGATATAGGTCAGTGGGTGCTCGAACAAGCATGTCGTGATATCCATAAAATTGAGAAGTTACAGCTGCCAAAAACCTTTAAAAAAGTATCGATTAACGTCAGTGCCAAGCAATTGATCCAATATGATTTTCAAGATAAGGTGATGCGCGCTATCAAGGAGAATAATATTTCCGCTGAACGCTTGGCACTGGAATTAACAGAAAATCTACTGGTTGAAAATATTGAAGATTCAATTCAATTAATTGCTTCACTCAAAGCAAATGCTATCGATTGTAGTATTGATGATTTTGGCACCGGCTACTCATCGCTAACTTATCTAAAGCGTATACCCGCAAGTTTATTAAAAATAGACCGCTCTTTCGTTGCTAAAATAGAGAAAAGTGATGAAAGCTCCGCAATTGCTCGTATGATTATTAGTTTAGGTAAAGCACTTAATATGGATATATTAGCAGAGGGGGTTGAAACGATTGAGGAATTAAACTGTTTAAAAAAACTAGGGTGTTACCAATACCAAGGATATTATTTTAGTAAACCTCTGCCTTTTAATGAATTTGTGAAGTTATTTAACTAATACCATAGAGGGTATAAGCTGATTAGCCAGCTCAATTGAGTGCTATAAATACTCAACTAATATACCCATAAATACAATCAAACCGACCCAATGATTATGTAAAAAAGCACGAAAGC
The DNA here is from genome assembly GCA_037132835.1 of Colwellia sp. Taxonomy (GTDB): domain Bacteria; phylum Pseudomonadota; class Gammaproteobacteria; order Enterobacterales; family Alteromonadaceae; genus Colwellia. Next base: position 17,266 of record JBAHZW010000088.1, read on the forward strand.
ACGCGTCGCGTTCTCGATTAATAATCAATAACTGTTGATAACTAAATAGCCCCGCAGCGATAATCAGTGACAGTTGATACGGCCAACCAAACGCTAACATATCACCAACAGTCCATAATAAAGCCAAGGTCATTACTTGGAAAAAACCAATAATCCGCTTATCATTTTCTGCAAATAAAATAGCGGTAGATTTTACGCCTATTCTAATATCATCATCTCTATCAACCATGGCATACATGGTATCATAGGCAATAGTCCAGCACAGATTAGCCCCAAAAAGTAACCAGGCAATAAGGGGGATTTCACCTTGTGCTTCAGAAAACACCATTATCATCCCCCAGCTAAATGCGACACCTAAAAAAACTTGTGGTACATGGGTATGGCGCTTCATAAAGGGATAAATAGAGGCGAGCAATACCGCCACAATAGACAAATAAATAGTGGGCCAACTCAGTGTTAACACGAGGCCTAGTGCCATACCAATTAAAAGACCAAATAAATTAATGGCTTCGTTGCTGGTCATCATGCCATTGACTAGGGGTCTATTTTTAGTGCGCTCAACCTGACCGTCTATTTCTTTATCAGCATAATCATTTATCACACAACCCGCACTACGCATGATAAAAACCCCCAGACTAAATGCCAACAATAAATGCATACTTGGCCAGCCATCGCTTGCAATCCATAATGCCCAATACGTTGGCCATAATAATAAATAGGTACCAATAGGCTTGTCTAAACGCATAATTAGCTTTATTGCTAACCACTTTTTTTTAAATTTTTTCAGCATGTAGTTTTCATCATTGTTATATTTATTTAGTCGTCGCTATTAAGTATCATATTATCTGATAAGCCAAGGCATCTGGTAGAAAAACTTCCGCAACCATTAAGGGTTTTTTTTCCAACATAAAAATAGAGCGTCGTCCCCAAAGAACAGCGTTTATCTCGTTAAGTGACTTTTCAGTAACATTTCGTTTGAATAAAGAGTTTGCCAACCTGCCAACACTAGAGTCACAGTTAAAAGACGATATTTCTAATGCTTGGCGTTGTAAAGACGGATTATTGAATAGTACCTGCCCTAAGGGTTGCTCTCCTAAATGTGCCAGCGCAGTCTCTTTACCCGTTAAACTCTTTAAAGGGATCAAGCTGCGGGCAAATACTTGCGGTATATTATCGCAATATAAAAGGACTTCACGTACTAAAACGGGCTCACCTATGCTAATCAGTTTACACGCTTCGGCGGCAGAACAAGGTTGCTGTTGCTCGCCGATGACTTGTACTTTAAAGTTATCACACTGACTTTTAAGCCTTGCGGTGAGTGAGCCCTCATCAAGCAGCCAGTCTTTCATGTTTTTCGGCAGTTGTGATAAGTTATTATCATTCGGTAATTGCCATTGCCCCGCTAGCGTGACTGGAAAGTTAACAGTTCTAGGCCTCATAAATCTACTTCGTTAAATAATAATCGTCGTTATAGTATCAGACCCAATACGCTTGCGTATAAGAAAGTACTCACTTCTTTATGCAGACTGGTAACGGGTATAACTAAATATTTGGCATATAAAATCATGATTTAATGAAAAATAATCAGGAAAAAAAACAAAATAAGGGTATGATAAAGATAAGTTCAATTATTTTCAGTTGGCTGCTACTTTATGTTTAAATCTTTATTACTTATTTTATTTGTGTTTAACTTCAGCATCTCTAGCTCACATGCTCAGGAGAATAGTTATGCTTATTATGGCTTTGATCCCGATATTGTTACCAACTATGTCACGGTTAAAGAAAGGATGGGTTATGTTCGTTTAACCGTTGAACTAATGGTTAATGGGGAGGACTTTTCGTTTGTTGAACATCATGCCCCTTTATTACGCGATGCCATCATCAGTATTATTGGCCAACAAAGTGAATCTAAAATAAAGTCTATAAAAGGTAGAACAGAAATACAATTAGCCTGTGAACAACAGGTCAGAGAATTATTAACCCAAGAAACAGGCCGACCACGGATTAAAAAATTACTCTTTACGCAATGGTTAGATAACTAATAACATTACTCTTTAGCACTTATGCCAATAACCTTCACGGTAAATAACGCTAAAAAACAGCCTGACAACAAACCAAGTAAGTGTGCGGTATTCGCCACATTCACGGGCAGTAAATCAACAAAACCCAGTATCAGCCAAAAAAGTAAAAAACCAACCAGTGGTTTAGCAAGCGATAAACCACGTTCTGGTGCTAAATAACCAAACCACCAAATAAAACCGACCAGAGCATAAACTACCCCTGATAAACCACCAAAATTAGCCCCTGACACAAGATACTGCCCTACGTTTGAAACAATGGCAGAGATAAGTAATAAATTAATTAAGGTCATTTTTCCTAAGGTTTTTTCAATACTGCCACCGAGTTGCCACCACCACATGGTATTGAAGACAATATGCAACCAAGAAAAATGGAATAAAATGGGTCCAATTAAACGTAACGGATCATTCAATAAAGCATCGAGTGAAAGGTGTGGATAAAACTGTAGGGTATTAAAAATCGTTTGCGCCCAGCCCAGTTCACTGCCTAGAAAAACGAACCAGCAAACGGAAAAAACGAGTAAAGTAACAACCCCCGCATGCGCTAAAAAACTTTCTTTAAAGCTCCCGAACAAGCCGAAATCCTCTTTATTTAACACCACGGTTTCATTTCTATCCCATGCTGCTTGTTGATACTTACCCGCGTAGGGATTTAAAATAAACGCATCAAACTCACTTTTTGCCTGTGAAATTTTCTCTTGAGGACAAAAAATCACATGACCTTCATCCGTACTTGATTTAAGTTGTGATTGAATATCCAAAGAGTGTAAGTAATTACAGAACAATAGCGCAATATTATGATCTTTAAGTTGCACCAAGGGTTGTAGCGTCGGGTTATTGTCAGCAAACTCACTTGTCATTAGTTATTATCGCTCAATATTATCAGGGCACTGTTTTTGCCACTCAGTAAAGCCGCCGTCAAGGGAATAGACATCGGTAAAGTCTTGGCTTATAAGAAATTCTGCCGCTTGTTGACTAGAGATACCATGGTAACAACAGACAACCACTGGCGCATCAAAATCAGCATCACGTAAAAAGTCAGGTAATGATTCATTGGTTAAATGAATCGCATCGACAATGCGACCATTCGCAAACGAATTAGCATCTCGAATATCAACAATGACTTGTGATTTATTTGCCATACGGCCTTGTAAGTCACTCACTGACAAATGTTTAAAACTATTCTCAGACACTATTATTCCTCATTTAATTAACGTTTCTCGGCGCTAGTATAGCGAATTTAGCTTCAATCTAAAATAACCTACCTGATTGGATTGTACACATGACTTCGACACATAAAGTTTTTAAAGGCATTATACCCATCGCACAGCCGTAAATAGAAAAATGAATAAGTTGCTGAGATATCGAGGGAATTTTTTCAAGATGCGTTTGAGCAATTAAGGTAGAATTGAGCCAAAGCACTCATTTATTCACGATTTTTCGCTTAACGGTAGTCGATGCCATATTACCCCTTACCAATCAAGATGCCTGTTTCAGAGTGCACTTTGAATGATAACGGGTATATACGCATCAATACCCAAGAGATTAATAACTCTTATTTGCAAGCTCTTTGGTATAATCTACCGATAAACTAATTATAGAGCAATAGTCACTGATATGATCTCCTTGTTAATTTACCGTGTTTTACTCTTATTATCACTGCCGCTATTATTCATTTTTTTACTGGTTCGATCACAAAATAATAGCGCTTATCGCCAGCGCTTCCTTGAACGTTTGGGTTACTTTCCTACCCCAGCTAAAAAAGGTGGCATTGTTATTCATGGTGCCAGTGTTGGCGAAGTTATCGCACTAAAAAGCTTTATCGAAAAGTTGCTACTCACTTACCCGGAACTACCCATTACGGTTACATCATTTACCCCAACGGGCTCTATTCAAATAAAAAAAGTTTTTGGTAATAATGTTCAGCATGGTTATTTACCACTGGACATATTTCCTTGTACGGCACTGTTCCTACGTCGACTACAACCTAAAATGATGATTTTTATGGAAACCGAATTATGGCCCAACCTCATTGCACAATGTTCACAACAGCAGGTTAAATTATTATTAATCAATGGTCGTTTATCGAAAAAATCTCTGCGCGGTTATTTAAAAATATTACCGCTAATTAAACCCTGCTTAAATCGCTTCAATACCATACTTTGTCAAAGCCAAGAGAATGTAAGGCATTTTTTACAGCTTGGTGCAGACAAAAAAAATTGTATTAATAGCGGTAACTTAAAGTTCGATATCCACATCAATAAGCAGGTAATGGCGAAAAAAGAAGAGTTAAGCCGCTTGCTTTTTTCTGATAGCAAACAAGCTAAAAGAACCATTTGGTTAGTGGCGAGTACTCATGACGGGGATGAAACCATCGCATTAACTGCCTTTGAAAATTTATTAAAAGACTATCCTGAATTATTGCTGGTGTTAGTCCCTAGACACCCTGAGCGTTTTGAACAAGTCGCCAACTTGTGTATTGAGCAAGGTCTATCACTCGCAAGGCGAAGTGAAAAGACCCAAGTGAATAAAGAACAAGTGTGGTTACTTGATAGCCTCGGTGAATTAATGGCGGCCTTTGATTTAAGTGATATTGTGACCATGGGTGGTAGCTTCAGTGAAATAGGTGGCCACAATCCGCTAGAGCCAGCCTTATTTAACAAACCGATTATCGTGGGTCATAATATGAGTAATTTCAATGAAATAATGCAACAATTAAGGCAAGAAAAGGCCATTATTGAATTGTCCGCCAAGGATCCAAGCAGTCAACTTGTTCATGAAGTTAGCACGTTATTACAACAACCGACAAAACAAAAATCCCTTGGTGAAAATGCGCTAAAAGTTGTCTTAGAAAATCAAGGCGCTAGTGAAAGAAGCTTGGCTGAAGTAAAAAGCATGCTTCCCCCAAGCCCAGTTAATACCAGTGCAGTTGAAACTAGCGCTATAAAAAGGCCAAAGGCTGATAACTCATGAAGAAAATAACGGGTAAGGCTAACTTCTCTCAGTTCAAACAAGGTAATGTTATTTGTTTGTTCAATCAAACACTGATTAAGGACTTTAGTACGGATATGCTCAGCCCAAGCTATTGGCAACAAAATAATGCCGTAACGGGATCGGCACAAGGACGTGGCACCACTTGGTTTCTAGCTTACACAGACAAGCATAACATTGTGCATGATTGGGTATTGCGTCATTATTACCGCGGTGGCTTAATCGGTAAAATCAATAATGACGCCTACTGGTTCAGCGGTTTAGAAAATACCCGTGCAGCGTGTGAGTTTTCGCTTTTACGCCATATGCAAACCCTACAACTTCCTGCGCCTGAGCCAATAGCCTACCGTATTATTCGACAAGGTTTATGCTATAAAGCTGACTTGCTGTCTAGCCGCATTCAACACGCTCAAGATTTAGTGGCAATATTAAGTGAAAAAGCTTTATCTAAAGAGGCATGGCGTAACATTGGTGCGACCATTAAACGCTTTCATCACCATGGCATTTACCACCATGATTTAAATAGCCATAATATATTGCTCGATGATAAAGGGCAGGTGTTTTTAATTGACTTTGACCGTGGTGAATTACGGACTAACCCAGTAAAAACAGGTTGGAAGCAAGCGAATATGGCGCGACTACAACGTTCATTTTTAAAAGAATTGACTAAATTGCCCCTCTTTCATTTTACGGATGAAAATTGGCAAACATTGATGAACGGCTATCAGAATTAACGTGCTATGTAAGGCGACAATTTAAAAACCCCCTCATCCCTATCGGCATTCCAAGCATGCTATTCACTGTACAGTGAATAGCAAAGGTTAGCTGCCCATACCCAGAGCCGTCATGTTTTAAAATAAATCTCCTGTGGTTATGAGTCATTAGGTGATAAAATTAAAGCCAGCGATTGCTATAGCCTCCATCATAAATTAAAATAGAGAGCTAACGTTTGGAGTTTACATTTTTCACCATTATTCTAATCAATATTATTGTCTTACTTGGCAGCTTACTCCAAGGGCTAATAGGTTACGGCGTAGGTATGTTTTGCGCTCCATTACTCTTCTTGATTAGCCCTACTTTAGTACCTGCTCCGTTGATATTAATTTCAACCGTTATCACGGTGATAATGATGGTTAGGGATAGAGGGCATTTACAATTCAATCAAGTTTCATGGGCTATGTCTGGCGGGTTTGTCGGCATAATAGTGGCTGGTTTTGTGCTCAACATAGCATCAAAAGAGCAGTTTGAGCTGGTCTTTGGCTTACTCATACTCGCGGCAGTATTTATTTCAATACTAGGTTTCAAACCAAAGGTAAACAAAAAAACCAACACCCTCGCAGGTTTTATCTCGGGTATTATGGGCACAATAACTGCGGTGGGCGGTCCTCCTATGGCGTTACTTTACCAACATGGTGACATAAATAAAATCAAAGCAAAATTGACTGCTTTTTTCCTCTTTTTAAATATCGTGGCGTTAATCACACTGGCATTCATTGGCGAACTCACCTTGAGCATGTTAATTATTGTCACTCTATCATTGCCTGGACTCTTCATAGGCTTGTATATATCTACCAAAGCTCACCATATTGTTAAGCCACACTTAATCAGAAAATGGATTTTAGCGCTTTCTGCCATCACCTCGATAATTGCCATTGTTAGATCCTTTAATTAGTAGCACTTTGATTGATAACAGGTATAGTCAGCAGTTCAACATTTGCTCTTCATTAAATTTCTTTTACTGCTCCTTTACCATGAGAAATTATTAATCTTATTTGACTGTTAGCTTTTGCCTCTTCATTCTGTTGTGTGGGTATTTAATACCAGTTCCGCTAATTAGTTGGTCTATTTTAACCGTAGGGAAAATTGCCAACTTTGAGGCATTTATTTCAATAACCAGTTGTTCTAATTATTAAATAAATAATAGAAGTACTATTAATTAATTTTCATACGGTATAAAACAAGCTATCTATGCCTCTATTTTACGCTATGCTACGAACTTAAAAACTCTAAATTTGTGTGAATCATAAGAGATAGATCATATTTGATGATAATATACCCAAAAATTATGCCTAGTTTTGTTTTTTTTGTAGATTTTTTCCAAAGATTTGGTATCTTAATTAAATGGTTTCACAGGTAGTTGAAGTTTAGCTGAGTACTATGATAACTAAAATACAAAAAACGTATCATTATCTATTTCCTGTTCGGCAATTATTAATTCGCCAAAACGGTGAAGTTAAATATATTCGTTTTTCTGCACTAATACAGTTTAGTTTTGTGCTCGCTTTAGTCATTAGTTTTGCTTTGCTAACGTATAGCGGCTTTGAGTACTTCATCTTAAATGATAAAATATCTCTAACAAAAAACAAGTTAAATTTATCTCAACATTCACTCAAGAAATTATCGTTAACGTATCAGGAAAAACACAATGCACTAGCATTAAAATTAGAGCAAGTAGAACAACAACAACAACTCTTGCAGAATATTTTAGATTCGATGCCATCTGCCATGACATCAAATACAACACAACATGACAAGGCGAATTTAAAAGCAACAAACGCCCAGTCGAAAACTCAAACAAAAAAATCTGCATTACAATTTAATTTAACCGATCCGAGTAAAAATACCGATATTGCATTGAGTAATATGGAAAATATGGCGGTTAAGCTGCAAAACCTGACGAATTCTCAGGCGGATAGCAGGGTTAAACTGGAGAAAAAAATCGAACAACGTATGCTGTTATTACAGCAATCGATTTTACTAGCAGGGCTTTCTCCCGATCACATATTTGACCATTTTACGACTCAAGTCCAATCGCAAGGGGGTCCTTTAGATTATTTGTCAATAGCATCGATGTCAGCGGATAACCAAAGTTTATTAAATAAGTTAGTCGAGCTACTTGAACTGGAAAATTCACTCAATAGCCTACCGTTGTCTTTTCCTGCAAAAAAATATTACATTTCGAGTCGTTTTGGTATTCGTAAAGATCCGATGGTGAAAAGACTAGCTATGCACAAAGGCATAGACATGGCAGGATGGATAAAAACGGAAATATATGCACCTGCCAGTGGTATTGTACGTCGAGCGGGTCCTTATGGTAGCTATGGTCGTTTTATAGAAATTGACCACCAAAACGGATTTATGACACGGTATGCTCATTTGAATAAAATCAAAGTCAAAAAAGGACAGCAGATAAGTAAAAATGAAATTATCGGATTGATGGGCAGCACAGGACGTAGTACCAGTACCCATTTACACTATGAAATACTCTTTGATAACAAGCAGATTAATCCATTAAAATTAATAAAGGCTCTAACCGATGTTCTCTAAAAGCAAAGATACTCCAGCGGAAGCTAAAATAATAAAAGCGGCGCCAAAAGCTTCGAATAAAGCAATTCCCTCAATTATAGGCTCAGATGTCACGATCGTTGGCAATGTATCAAGCCAGGGGGTAATCCAATTGGACGGAACAATAAATGGTGAAATTAATATCAGGCATTTGACCGTAGGTAATCATGGGTGGATTGATGGGGCTATTACGGCCGAAGAAGTGATAATCAAAGGTAAAGTGACTGGTACGATCAAAGCACACAAAATTGTACTTGAAAAAAATGCAAAAGTGCATGGTGACATTCAGCATGAAATTATAAGCATCGAAGCGGGTGCTGAGATTGAAGGGCATATCAACCAAATCAGTAAGACAGTCACTGAATTGTCCAGCCCTCTGTTGGAAAAACAAAAAAAAGAAAGTTGAATTAATTATATTTTAATAGAAATACTTGATTTTAAGCTTGGCAAAGTATAGCAATTTAATTAAATAGCTATACTTTGCCAAGCTGCCCAGATATAAAAATGTTACAGATAAATCCCTCAATTATTCTCTCTAAAGCCATAATTTTTCATGCCCATGCCCATCCCATGCCTATGCCTATGCCCTTGGCTCGGTATCGTCATCCCCGTGGTGTTTTAATCGGGAGCCCGTCTCTAAAGAACAATGGATCTTCGATTAGAGACTTCGAAGATGACGCTGACAAGGCGTTCCTGAGTAAACTCTCACGCCATTTTTTTACACCATCGAATAAAGAAATGATGTTTATTCTGCTTATCCTCATATAAAATCCCATATTTCTTCTGATTTCGAAATAATGATTGATCTAGCACGTCATAAAGGACACTCTATTAAGTAGATAATAACGGTCATCATCATATATTGCTCTATGGAAGTCGGTAGCGTTATGCGTCAATACATGAAGTATTTATTCCCAACAATTATCCCTCTCATCATCCTCTTGATGCCATTGTCTATGTTTCCTTTTGAAGGCATGACGATTATTCAACAACGGGTGATCGCTATTTTCTTATTCGCTGCATTATCATGGGTATTTGAACCCATTCCTATTTATGCCACCTCCATTGTTATTATCGTTATAGAATTGCTAATGATCTCGGATAAAGGTCTTTTCTTGTTTAAATTGAATCAAGACTCGGCACAATTTGGTGAACTTCTTAATTACACTGACATTATGGCTACCTTTGCCAGTCCAATTATCATGCTGTTCTTAGGCGGGTTCTTTTTAGCGATGGCGGCAACGAAATACCGTTTAGATGTTAACTTAGCGAGAGTGCTACTGAAGCCGTTCGGCAAGGAGCCAAAGTTCGTAATGCTTGGGCTGATGTTGATTACTGCTGTTTTTTCAATGTTTATGTCAAATACGGCAACTACGGCGATGATGTTATCTATATTAACGCCTGTCATTGCATTATTTAGTCCAAAAGATCCCGGTCGCATTGCCTTTGCACTGTGTATTCCCATTGCCGCGAATATTGGGGGTATTGGCACACCTATTGGAACGCCACCGAATGCCATCGCCCTTAAATACTTAGTCGGTGATAATTTAATTACGTTCGGTGAGTGGATGATGTTTGGCGTGCCCTTTGTCATCATCATGATGACATTCGCGTGGTTTTTAATTACCTACTTATACCCAGCCAAACAAACGGTAATGAACTTAGACATTAAAGGAAAA
>JBAHZW010000110.1:0-9303 GCA_037132835.1 Colwellia sp.
TGCGAATCATCTTTGCATGCAGTTGCTGGCTTTGTTTGGTTAACGCATCGAGCAAATTACACTAACTTTCCCGCTAGCTTAGTCATCACTTGCGTATTTAATACCGATGAGGAGATTGAGGTGATGAAAGCACAACAGCAAGATGCACTTTTGTATTTGAGTATTCAAAGGCAATTATTAAAAATAGGTATTGTGGTTAAGAATATTAAACAATGTGTGCGTTTTGATAGTGAAGAGGCTTGTAATAGGCAGCACCAAGGGCAATGGGAGCAACGTTTAGCCCTGAAAGTGACTAAACAAAAACCTAACACAAGGCGTCGCCACTAAAATATTGTCTTCTAAGTATTGAAAAAATAAAAAAACCAAGGTACATAACCTTAGGGGCTGTTGACCTTTCGAGATTGTTTTTGCCGCGAATTGTTGAGTATTTATACAAGGCAGAGCCTTTGTAATGTGGTTATTCCACATAAAAAGGTGATGACGCCGTAAAAATGTCCAACAAACGCTATCCGAAAGATTCGGCTAAAAGCGTTTTTTTCATTGTTCAGTCGTGTTTGCGTAGAATGACTAGGCTACACGCGACTCGCCGCGAATAAAACGCTTTTAGCTCGAACAAAATTTAACCGCGAAAGATCAACAACCCCTAGGCTGAGGTACGTTATTATTGTTGTATATCATCGAGGTTTTTAAATTTAAGTACCAAAATTGTGCCTAATAAAATAGCAATCGCCGCGATAATGATACGGAGTGTAATGGCCTCATTCAGTAATAATGCACCAGCCAACGCAACGAACAAGGGTACACTCAGTTGTACGATAGCGGCTTGGGTTGCTTTCAATTCAGGTAACACACTGTACCAAATAAGATAGCCCATACCTGAGGTAACTGCACCTGAGAGCAGTGCATAGAATATCCCGATATTATCTAGCGCGATAGTATCAGTCGTCGTTAGTTTTACCACTATCCATAGGGCTATTGCCATGGGTGCCGCTTTAATGAAATTTCCAGCAGTAGCGGCGCTAGGATCACTTGCGCCTCTACCTTGTAGGGTATAAATACCCCATGATATTCCTGAGATACACATCAATGTAGCACCAATTAATGACGGTGCGGCTAAGCCGGGTAGCAGTAAAGTGATTAGGCCAATGAGTGCTAAAACAAAGCCGGTTATTTGTATTTTATTGAGTCGCTCCCCTTCATGGTAACCAACGAGAGTCATGGTAATTTGTACCGAGCCAAAGAGTATTAAAGCCCCTGTGCCAGCAGCAATAAAATTATAACCATAAGAAAAACTTGCCGCATAAATAAATAAGGAAAAAGCCGCCAACCAACTGCCAAATTTGTATGCATGGTTAATTTTTTTATAGGCTAAATATAATGCTAAAAAGAGTGCGCCCGAAAGAACTCTCAGTAAGGTAAAGCTTGCTTCATCAATTGTTGTCGTTTCTAGAGCAGCACGCGTTATTATTGAGTTGGCGGCAAAGGCGAGTAGGGAGAGTAAGGTAATGATGATAATGCGAAGTTGAGTCATTTTTACCTTATACCATTTCCATTAAATTAGTTCCCACTCAGAAACTTAGTGAAATTGGTATTACTCTTTTTTTAATAAATAATGCCAATCCGCATAACTTAGTTTAATAGTCGTTTTGCCTTGGTGTTGGTATAGGATAAAATGTCAGCTTACTCGTGAAATAAACTGACGCCTTTAATGGCTTGGCTAAACCATATCATCAAAAGGGTTTTTACTTGGCAGCTTAATACTATTTTTGAATTCTGAAAAGCTTAAGCTGTCGCCTGTTAACTCAATTTTAGCTTCATTAATCAGCCCTTCACCGAATTTATAAATTAAATCAAATTGCCCCTTATTCGCCTTATCACGGTAAACTTGCTGGGCTTTTTCTACCAAGATTACTTTTTGTTGATAGGCATGCATTGCCTCAGAGCCATAGCGTTTCTCCATCATAGTTAAGCTAACTTTTGGAGAAAAAATGGTCGCGGTGGCGTTATTACCACCAAAGCCTTTTGAATTGATAAATGCTATGTCCATATCCGGGCAGTGCCAATGTTCCGTCGCTATATTTAGGTGTTCGTCATAAACATCGTCAGCAACTTTATCAATGGTAGTAATACCAGGCATAATATTATCGCTGAAAACACCTAAGGCCATTGCTATTTGATCGCCGCTTGCCGGTCCTAAAGTATGACCAACATAAGCTTTAGGGGCCACTACAGGCCAATTTTTTATGTTAAAACATTCGGCGATTCTATGATAAATCAAAGATTCAGTGACACGGTTTTGTGGTGTACTAGAGCCATGTGCTAAAATAAAGCTACGCTCTTGTAGCGCCTCTTTCCCTAACACTTGTTTTGCTAAAGCGACAGATTTTGCCATGGTTATATAGTTACCAGGGCCCGGAGCGGTAATTGATTTTTTATAGCCATCCGCATTAATAAAAACGTCAGCAACTGAGCCAAGTACTTTTGCACCCATCTCTAATGCCAGAGCATCATCCATCAAGACAATAAATTGCGCGCCTTCTCCTATGGTAAAACCACAATTTTTACCAAATGGACGACTGGTTCTGCGATGATCTGCGGTGTCGGTACCATCAAGTCTTTTTAAGCCTTCCTCATTGGCAAGGGCACTCATATTGCCAAAACCTTCAATAACTTCAGGTGTTATGGCTGCTTCAGAGCTACCCACGATGGCAACACGGATACGACCTGCTTCTATGTCATGAATGGCAGCATATAAATTATATAAAAAGGTTGCGCAAGCGCCAGAGCTAGTAAACGTTGTGCCAACGTTACCGGTAACATAGGCATTAATAAAATCAGTGGGCATGGTATTTAAGCCAAGCGCTAATTGTTTAGTACTAACACGAGAACCTTTTAAACGGCTTTTAATTAAACCACCAAAGCCTTCATCATGGAGCTGACCAGCAATTGATGCCGAGTAAGTACCTACTTCATCAGGGCAGATTTTGTCTAATATGGCATCCCATTCAATGCCAGTAGAACGTATGGCATCAGTAGCAGCAAAGATAGTCGCTTGTAAACCGCGTGGTTGGTATCGGCTGTTATAAAGCTTTGCTGGTTCAAAGCCAGTTGGAAATTGACCTGCGGCTTTAATGGGGTTGTCACGGTATGAATCGTGAGTGATGGTTAACTCTTCAGGAATTTTCACAGAGACTCTGCCTTCACCTAAATCCGTCACCATCCAAGAACTGGGTACCGGTTTAGGTAATTCTTTAGTACGTAACTCAAAAGTAATAAATTCATCCGTCGGGCTGATATGCATTTTTTGATGCCAATGGGTGGCATCAGGATCAAAATGATTTTTTTCTATTTTACGGATTAAAGTTCCCGCAAGAATTTGTTGACCAAATTTGGCTTCTATCTCTGCGGCGGCAACGATATTACCTTCGGCATCTGTTAAGCCACCTTCTTGATTAGTCACTAATTTCATTAAACTGGCTAAGCCAACAAAGGTTTCTTGGCGAGCTTGAGCACTGATTTTGTCGATAACTATGCGGCGGAAGCCTTGATGAAAAGAGGTGCGACCTGCGGCATTGATACCGCCCATGCCAACAATTAAAGGTAAACGTGTCATGTAATAACCCACTTAAAGAATCTGTATAAATGCAAAAGACTAGTCTTGCGCTAGTTATATCGTTCCGCGTAAAGAAGCGCTCACTTAGCACACTTTATTATGCGGATTGGTATAAGTAACTATTCTAATGACTTCAAAAAATAATAATAAGCCAAAACAGCCTTAGAATAGGCTATAGTAGCCAAAAGGTAATAAAAGTTACTCAGATGAACAAAAAAAGTAGTGAAACTGAAAAATTTACCCCTCGGGTTTCAGATATTAGTGCAGGTAATCGCTTATCTAATGACATTGATACACTAACGGTAAACTTATTAATCTACCCACATGTCTTGGCGACAAGTGTTACTTTACCCGTAGAAATGTTACTTGCGGGAGAAGCTTTTGCTCGCCGTTATGATAAGTCGGTACTAAATCTGCACACACAATTCTTGAGTGAGTCTTCTCGCCAAATAAAATCACGAGCGGGTATTACTATGCCTGTTGATATAACTCTTGATGATGAGTCATCTAAGCACTCAACTGTTCCGGACATTATTATTGTGCCAAGTTTATGGCGAAACCCTCGGCCTGTTTTGAAAAGCAATCGAAAGTTAATTGCTTGGTTAAAGCTCTGTTGGCAGCGAGGCAGTACATTGATAGGTGTTGGTACTGGGGTATGTTTTTTGGCTGAATCAGGGTTATTAGATAACCACTCAGCCACGACTCACTGGCATTATGTTGACCAATTCAAACGAGATTATCCACAAGTGGATCTTAAACCCGATTTTTTTATCACTCAGTCGAAACGTATATACTGTGCAGCCAGTTTAAATGCCTTGGCTGATATTATTGTTCATCTAATTGCTCAATATTATGGTAAGTCGGCGGCACAAAACGTAGAGAGAAATTTTTCACATGAAATTCGTAAACCCTATGAAGAACAACGTTTTTTAGAGGGGGCAGGCGATAGACATGCCGATGAACTTATCGCTGAAATTCAATTTTGGTTACGCACGCACCTTAGTACGGAGTTAACGCTTATTGAAATAGCGGAGCAATTTGGCATCAGTCAACGTTCATTCACCCGTAGGTTCAAAGCCGCGACAGGCGTGAGGGCAACACAATATTGGCAGCAATTACGCATTGAAACAGCGAAAGAATTACTGGCCTCAAGTAATTTAATTATTCAGGAAATAGCCGCTCAAGTGGGTTATCAAGACCAAGGGCACTTAACGCGCTTATTTAAAAAAAATTTGAACTTAACGCCAAAATCTTACCGAGCCATGGTGAGAAAAAAGTTGTTTAGTTAAGTATAAGTCACCTTATTCTTACCGCTTTCTTTTGCATGATAGAGTAAATTATCAACCCGTTTAGCGATAGAGTTTACGCTGTCATTTCTTGTTACTTCACAGATCCCTAAACTAATAGTGATGTGAATACCGGGCAATAGCGCTTCACTTGCCACTGCATCCCTTAATTTTTCAGCTAATTTTATAACTTCAGCTTTATTTTCTGCCTGTGAAAGAATAACAAACTCTTCACCGCCTATTCGAAATAGGTGATCAGTTTTCCTTATCCGGCTTTCAAGATGGGTACTAAAGTTTTGTAATATTTTATCGCCAACAGCATGGCCATGGCAGTCATTAATTTTTTTAAAGTCATCAATGTCTATGCTGATAATTGAGAAAGGGATTTGATAGCGTTCAAAAGTGGCCAGTAAATCTTTAATTTTGAGGTTATAGGCCTTTCTATTTTTTACATTGGTAAGTTCATCAATTAGGGTTTGCGCTTTTAATTGTTGATTTGTTTTTTCTAAAGAGGTGACATCTCGGCTTATGCCGATAATCCCAATATTTATGTCATCATAAAGAAAAGGAATTTTTTTTGTTAACAGATAAACTTTGTCGCCATTGGGGTAAGTAACCCATTCTGTGTTGGTTTTGGTTTTGCCTTCAGCCAGCATGAGATCATCGTAATGCCTGAAAGCAGTGGCTAACTCATGTTCAAATATTTCAAAGTCATCTTTGCCAAGTAAGTCTTCGGAAGTTCTACCAATAAAATTGAGGAAGGCGGTATTGCCGCCAATATACTTGAAGTCTTTATCTTTATAGTAAATCAAGTCATCAATTAAGTTAATAACAGAATTAAGCAGTAGGTCATTTTTCTCTATGTGTTTCATAGGTACACCTTGTTTCTACCTGAGTCAGTCTTATTTTAGAATAAGAAAGAGGTAGTTAATTTCTCCACTTTAGCTAATTATAAGCATAAAACAATACCTTTAAGTAAAACAATCAGCAAAGACTTGTCACAAGCAACCAGCTACGGCAAAATAACCTCACTAATTTTATTGTTTGAGAAAAATATGAGCGAAAAACTATCAACCGCACTTTCTATTGCTGAAAAGCAAATTAGTCAAATGCTAATCATGCAAGATGCTATGAACAGTCGTGTAAGTGAAACATGGCGTGAAAATGATTATGAATGGTATCGTGCTATTTGGGTTGAATGTGCTGAGATGTTAGATCATCACGGTTGGAAGTGGTGGAAGCATCAAAAAATTGATATTGCACAGGTACAGTTAGAGCTGGTTGATATTTTTCATTTTGGGTTAAGCTTGCGCTTAATGTCTGGTCATAGCGCTGAATCCATTGCGAGTGCGCTTGCTAAAGAGTTACACCAAGGCACAGCTGAGAGCGACTTTAAAATAGCATTAGAAAGCTTAGCTTCCGCTGCTGTTACCCATAAAGCCTTTGATGCAAAAGCGCTTGCTGATTGCATGTCCTTAATGTCCATGGACTTAGATGAGTTGTTTAGGCAATATGTTGGCAAAAACACCTTAAATTTTTTCCGTCAAGATCACGGCTATAAAGAAGGAAGTTATATTAAAGAATGGTATGGAGAAGAAGATAATGAAGTCTTAGCAAAACTTGTTAATACATTCGATGTGAATGCGGATGACTTTCAACAACAGTTATACAAAGCACTCGAAGAAAAATACCCTACGTCATAGAACCAACCTAACCGGAATTTCGGTTGGCTCTTCTTATACTAGTTCCGCTAATTAGTTGGTCTATTTTAACCGTAGGAAAAATTACCAAGTATAAGGCATTTATTTTAATACTCGTTGGTCTAATTATTAAATAAATAACAATGTAATGGGTGATTTTAGCAAGTAGAAATGAACACATAATTAATGGGATTGGTATTATAACATCATAAAATTAGTAGTAATAAATAATAGCCCTTTTACAGTGATGATAATTTGATTGTTATCACTGCTTTGCGTGCTGCTAACTATTGGGTATGTGAAGTTATGCGGGTAGTCGTGGTTAGCTTTATTGTGCCACAGAGCCTAGCCCTGAAATTACAGGGGCAGTGAAGCCACAAATAACTCCCTGCCTCTCCATATACACAAAAACCGATAAACAATCACCTTTGGCACACATTCTGCTTAATTCGTATTGAGTCGTGCGTTTTCTTCTTAAAATAGAGAAAGCGTCAAGAATTTGAACTATATCTTTTGGATTCATTAAAGGTATCCCTTCTATCAACGATAATGTAATGGCATTAAACGCCGAATTTCAAAGAGCATGATCTTCCAATAGCAAGCAATTGGAAGATGAAGGCAACGCAGAAATAAGATGTTTAGGTCATTTGAAGGCGATCAAATAATGAGTGTCATGGGTATTACTGGAGATTTATATGGAACTGATATTATTTACCTTGATTACCTTAGTGGTAATAGTTGCTGTGCTAGCAAGTCGTTTAAACGATAATAGCTTTCCTTTTCCTTTTGATAGTAAAAAAGCACTATTCACCCCCGCAGAAAAGAACTTTCAAAATTTAGTGGAGCAGGCGTTAGGAGCAAAATACCGGGTGCTAAATCGAGTGCGATTAAGTGATGTGGTTACTATTCGAAATGGGGTGTCGAGCCGTGCCAGTCAAAGTGCAGTAAAAAGTGCAACAACAAAGTACTTAGATTTTGTTATTTGTGATCGCAGTAGCATGAAGCTACTTGGTGCAATTGATTTAGTTGATACCCATGGGCGTGGCTATAAAATCAAAAAAGATTGGTTTGTTAGTGGCAGTCTAGAAGCAGCTGCAATTCCACATCTTCGTATTAAGGTAAAAGCAAATTACACCATAGAGGAAATTAGGACCTGTATCCATACCCGTCTTTTAGGTAAATCTGCTGCTAATTTTGCGCCGCAACCAAAAGTCAAAGGTCGTATTATTCCAGCCCCTATGATTAGAGCGAGAAATAAATCGGTAGGTAAACTATCAGCTGCGGAAAATCGAGCTAATATTGAAGATAAAACACCAATGATGCCTGCTATTCCATCAGATAAATTTGGGGGTATTCCAGCAACCTCGTTATCTCATTAAGCGGAGTTAAATTAATTAAGCCCGATATATTTTTGGTATGGTTATTTATCTCACCGCTGTATAAGAAGCTACTTATATGTAGCTTCTTTATATAATCAATAATGCAGCATACAAGTGCTTCTAAAGTAACCTTCTGGAAAATAGGTGAGAAATTTGCTCTTCGTCGTCTCTTTTTTAAGAGATCCCCCTACTAAAAAGAAGCGCATTGTTCATGACTGAATTTCAGATCCTGAAAATATCACCTCTTTAGATGCTTGGGCACAGGGAGATTTTGTGTGCTGAATAGCCGGAGTGTTGGTTGTCATTATTTTTGTGTGCTTCGTTACATTGAAAAATAAAGGCAAAGATTATATTGGGGATTATGTAAATCGTTAATCAGGAGGTTCAAAAGCAATAGATATTATTCACTAGTAAGTTATTTTTCTGAGTCGATTTCTCTCAGCGTAGCTTTTAGTCAAGTAATTGGCATAAATAGTATTGCCTTTGAATAAAAATTCAGCAAACACTCAAAAAACATAAAAAAAGTGCAAATTATTTGAATTTAACTATTGCAAGGGGCAAAACATTACACTAGAATTCGCACCACTTAATGTAGTGCCGACTTAGCTCAGTTGGTAGAGCAACTGACTTGTAATCAGTAGGTCGCCAGTTCGATTCCGGCAGTCGGCACCATTAATACTTAAAGGCACGTCTTTTAAGGTACCTTGAAAAGGTATAGGCTTTATGTGGAGGGGTTCCCGAGTGGCCAAAGGGATCAGACTGTAAATCTGACGGCTCCGCCTTCGGTGGTTCGAATCCACCTCCCTCCACCATATTTAAATGTAGACTAATTGCAAGATAAGTTTACATTATTAAATAGAGATAATCTGATAGAGTTAAGCGGGTGTCGTATACTGGCTATTACCTCAGCCTTCCAAGCTGATGAAGCGGGTTCGATTCCCGCCACCCGCTCCAATCTTTGTATATGAATGCTGATATGGCTCAGTTGGTAGAGCGCACCCTTGGTAAGGGTGAGGTCGGCAGTTCGAATCTGCCTATCAGCACCATTCCTAGATTAATCTATCCTTATCTCATCTAAAAAATCAATTTAAACAATAAATTATTACTATACTCAGAGGTATTTTAAAATGGCTAAAGAAAAATTTGAACGTACCAAACCGCATGTTAACGTTGGTACTATCGGACACGTTGATCACGGTAAAACAACTTTAACAGCTGCTATCTCTGCAGTATTAGCTAAAGTACATGGGGGTGAAGTTAAAGATTTCGCCCAAATCGATAATGCTCCTGAAGAACGTGAACGTGGTATTACCATCAATACTTCT
>JBAHZW010000115.1:0-32704 GCA_037132835.1 Colwellia sp.
TTCTAAGGCCTCTAAATTGGTTGGGTCAGACATGGCGACAAAAAGCACTTTACCACGTAAATATAATGGCAGGGCATTGTGTTTAAGGATCAACTTTTCGTTACGAACACCTTCAGGTACGAGGGCGGTATCAAAGTTAGCGAGATGAATTTGCGGGTAACCAAAGCTCTTCGACAGTATTTTGGCGATGCTTTTACCATCAAGGTTTTTATCTTCGATTAAAAAACGAATAAAAGGTATGTTTTTACCGGCAAAATCAGCAGTAATTTCATCGACAGATCCTATTGGAATTAGGCTCTGCTTTGATAGCGCCGATAATACACTGGATTGTTGATGATTTCCTTTCATACGATGAGAGATAACCTTTATAAACGTTGAAATAGTAATAGGGTTTGAGTGTATCTTATAATGATATAAAAGCCTAAAGAGATTTCTGGTTAATTGCACGGGGCTAAAAAGTTGTTTTTTATAACCTAATAAGTGCTCAAACTAATGACTTGAGGATTAACTATGAGTTTGTCCATTGGGGGTAATGCATTGCTATTCGCGGGCATAAATATCAAGGGGTTTAGGTAAATACAGCGCATTATAGTATTATTTTATTGTGTTTTTTATTTTACATTTTATTGTGTTTTTTATTTTACATTTTATTGAAGTTAACCGTTTATTTTACCTAGCAGCTGGTTAACAATAAAAAAGCTCCCTAAGGAGCTTTAGTCATTTTTTAAGCCGTAAAGTTATTGTTATCCAACTTGTTTAGCAAAGACCTGCATCTAAACATGTCCCCGTTACTACCCAATTTGCTGAACCATTTTCATTTCGTTCAGCTGTTTGAATGTAGGTGTATACCTCTGAATTATCAAAAACAGCTGATGATGTTGCGGTAATTATTACATCACCGTCTGCAACTAGTACATCTACCATGTTACCAGAGCCATCATCAACCTCTGTGGTTTCTACTTGTACAACAATACTCTCAACGTAAGGTCCATTGTCCCAGCCATGATCGCCGTCAGTTAATGTGTCACAATTAGTACCTGTTTGAATACAAATTACCACCGCTGTTTTTGCAGGTGTTGTCGCTAGGACAATCTCAGTAAACTTGGCACGGTCAGTATACGTTTTATAGGCAGGTAAGGCTATTGATGCCAAAATACCGATAATTGCCACAACGATCATTAACTCAATTAGAGTAAAACCTTTTTGTGTATTAGTTTTTATTTTTTGTAATTTTTTCATAGTTTTAATTTCCATTTTATTGTAGGGGGCTAACTTTTATACAGAGACAAATTTTCACATAGGTAAATGTTGTCGCGACTTTTTTATTATTATTGCTCGTTAATTGCCAGTCTTTATTTGTAACTCACTTGTAACTCATTGTTAACTAATGACCACTTAATGATACAGCATTAACTTTTAACTAACAATGCCACGCTAAGTTGTTTGAAATGCATTGTCAACTTATCAAGGATGTTTTTTTAACTCGCTTTCTCTTTTTTGGCCGCTAATTCATGCGGATTTATTAACGTTTTTCATCTCACAGCGCTATTTACGCCCTACTTGGTATTACTATCAGGATGAAAAATAGACTAGGATTATCCCTTTTAATAAAATTACGAAATATGCGTGATTTTTGCTATAGCTTTCTGTATAATCCGCGCTCCCTACGTTACAAATGCCTATTGTTTTGTGGTTTCTTTTTACTTTTTGTGGGTAGTTTCCGTATAAATAGTGGCGCTGGGCTCGATGCTCGAAGGGGCAGTGGCGTAGTCCATTTAACCGATGATTTAAGCATATGCTTCTATTGTCATTTAAGTAACATATATAAAATTGGGTTTTTTAATGAAAACTTTTGTAGCAAAACCAGCAAGCGTACAACGCGAATGGTTCTTAGTGGACGCCGAAGATAAAACTTTAGGTCGTATCGCTACTGAAATTGCCAGCCGTTTACGCGGTAAGCATAAAGCAGAATATACTCCTCATGTAGATACTGGCGATTACATCGTTGTTATCAATGCTGAGAAAGTGCGTGTAACAGGTAATAAAGCGAAAGGTAAAATTTACTATTCGCATACTGAATTTCCTGGTGGTCTTAAGCAAATCAGCTTTGAAAAGCTAATTGAAAAAGCACCAACACGTGTACTTGAATTTGCAGTTAAAGGCATGTTACCTAAAGGTCCTTTAGGTCGTGAAATGTTCCGCAAATTAAAAGTGTATGCCGGTACTGAACACCAGCATGCAGCACAACAACCACAACTTTTGGAGCTTTAAGCAATGGCTGATAATCAATATTACGGTACTGGTCGTCGCAAGAGCTCAACTGCTCGTGTGTTCATGAAAGCTGGTAACGGTGCAATTACAATTAACAAACGTGACATTTCTGAGTACTTCGGTCGTGATACTGCTCGTATGGTTGTTCGTCAACCATTAGAGTTAGTTGAAATGTTAGAAAAGTTTGACTTTAACATCTCTGTAGTAGGCGGTGGTATTTCAGGTCAAGCTGGCGCAATTCGTCACGGAATTACGCGTGCATTAATGGAGTTTGATGAAACATTACGTGGTGCATTACGTACTGCTGGATTCGTTACTCGTGATGCGCGTAAAGTTGAGCGTAAGAAAGTGGGCTTACATAAAGCACGTAAGAAACCACAATTCTCAAAACGTTAATATTCGTCTTAATCGAATTTATGCGTTTAAAAAACCGACCTTGTGTCGGTTTTTTTATCGCCAAAATATCTGTTGGCTGCATTACTCTTCTTCGTCCCAGATATTTAGATGCTTTTTCTAGCAAAAAAATTTTAATCTTAGCGACTCACTAATTCAACAGCTTGCCGCTAATATAGAACAGCTGAACAAAAAACAATCGTTATTGAATAGTATAGAGATTTCAAAAGTTGCTCATTTATCCGTTTTTCCCTCAAGGTATTGTTATATAAACAGAGTTCAGACTATTGACCCTTAGAGGCTATTATTGCCCATTAAGCAAGTGTCAATCCCCTTTATTTAGTCTATTTTAGTGTATTTTAAACTATTTCAAAGTATTTATGCTTAAGCAGTGCTTAAGCCCCTTTTTACCTTGTAAAAAACACGCTATTTCTTTATCATCATAAAAAATTGTTGATATACCACTTGGTATGAATTTGATTTAATAAAAACAGATGCGTGGAGGAGTAACTTGTTCTGCTTATACGCATTATAATAATAATTGTTTGGTTGGATCTTAGTTGGAGAGTATAAATGAGCAATGTGCCTGTGAATAACGGCCGCAGACGCTTCCTAACCGCTGCTACTGCAGTTGTTGGTGGTGCCGGTGTGGTTGGAGCTGCTGTGCCTTTTATTGCTTCCTGGAACCCAAGTGCTCGTGCGAAAGCGGCGGGTGCTCCAGTTGAAGTAAATGTAAGTAAAATACAGCCCGGTCAATTAATACGAGCAGAGTGGCGTGGTAAACCTGTTTATGTTGTGCGTAGAACAGAAAAAACAGTGAGTGACTTAGCTGAACTTGATGACCAGTTACGTGATCCAAACTCTGAAAAGGCTCAACAACCTGAGTATGCAACTAACGCTTATCGTTCAATTAAACCTGAACTTTTAGTTGCGCTTGGTGTTTGTACTCACTTAGGTTGTGCACCTACTCATCATGGTGGTGATTTTGGTGAATTTGTAGAAGGTGTTCCTAATGGCTTCTTCTGCCCATGTCATGGTAGTAAATTTGATATGGCAGGTCGTGTTTTTCAAGGTGTTCCTGCACCCTTAAATTTAATGGTTCCTGAGCATTCATTTATCAATGACGACACGTTGCTTATTGGTGTCGGTCCAGATGAAAATAAGGGAGACGCATAATGTTAATGAAACTATTTACTAATTTTATGGGCTGGATTGACGCACGTTTACCGGTAACAGATGCTTGGAACAAACATTTAGCACAATACCCAGCGCCCAAAAACTTTAATTTTTGGTACTTTTTTGGCTCTTTAGCCATGTTGGTACTGGTTAATCAAATCCTAACGGGTATTTGGTTAACGATGAGTTATGAGCCATCGGGTGATGGTGCTTTTGCTTCGATTGAATATATTATGCGTGACGTTGAGTTTGGTTGGTTGTTACGATATATGCATTCTACTGGCGCATCGGCCTTTTTTATTGTGGTCTACCTGCATATGATGCGTGGCCTTATGTACGGCTCATACCAAAAACCGCGTGAATTACTATGGATCTTCGGTATGTTGATTTTCTTGGTGTTAATGGCCGAAGCATTTATGGGCTACTTACTACCTTGGGGTAACATGTCGTACTGGGGCGCGCAGGTTATTATTTCCATCTTTGGATTGGTTCCTATTATTGGTGATGACTTAACGCTGTGGATACGTGGTGATTATGTTATATCAGGAGCGACATTAAACCGATTCTTCGCCTTACATGTTATAGCGATGCCATTAGTCTTAGTTATTCTGGTATTTTTACATATTCTTGCGCTGCATGAAGTGGGGTCAAATAACCCTGAAGGTGTTGATATTAAGAAACCTAAAGGCAGTGTTAAACCTGAAGAATTAAGTAAGTTTACTTACCACAAACAATACAGTGCTAACTACGATATAGTGGATGCGGTACCTTTCCACCCTTATTATACCGTGAAAGATATTATGGGTGTGGCTGTTTTCTTGTTTTTATTCTGTTGGATAATGTTCTTTGCGCCAGAAGGGGGAGGCTACTTTATGGAAGCACCAAACTTTACCCCTGCTAATGGTTTGAAAACGCCTGAGCATATTGCACCGGTATGGTATTTTGGTCCTTTCTATACCATTTTACGTATTATACCTAACGCAGTCCTAGGTGCGGTTGGTATGTTCTCCGCTATCATAGTGCTGTTCTTATTACCTTGGTTTGATCGTGGTACGGTTAAATCGGTACGTTATCGCTCGAAGTTGCACTTATTCAACTTGATTCAGTTCTCAGTTTGTTTCATTGTACTCGGTGCTTTAGGTACGATGCCAGCAACACCGATTGCTAATATGATAGGTGTTGTTGCTAGTTTTGGTTACTTTGGTTTCTTTGTTGCTTTGTGGTTCTACAGCAAAAATGAAAAAACTAAACCTGTACCAGAAAGGATTGCAGACTAATGAAAAAATTAATTATAGCCATTACACTGAGTATTGCAGCACTTTTGTCTGCCACCGCAATAGCCGCTGGACCAAGCTTGCCGCTAGATAAAGCGAATAATGATTTAGCGGATAAAGAGTCCCTGAAAAAAGGCTTTAAAACGTATCTTAACTATTGTTTAGCTTGTCACCAATTACAATATCAACGCTATAATCGAACCTTTGCCGATTTAGGTATTGATGAAGCCGATGGTATGGCTAACTATATGTATTCTGGTGAAAAGGTTGGAGATCATATAACCAATACTATGTCGACTAAAGATGCGGCAAAATGGTTTGGTAGCGCGCCACCTGATTTAACCTTGGAAGCGCGTTTTCGTAGCCCTGATTGGATTTATACTTATTTACGTTCTTTTCACCTTGATGAGTCACGTCCATTTGGTGTCAACAATACGTTATTTAAAGATGTCGGTATGCCGCATGTTTTACAAGACTTGCAAGGTATAAGTACTTTAGTGGTAAGTACAGCGCTTGATGAACATGGCGAAGAGCACGAAGTGTCTCGCTTATCTCCTGCAATGGGCGGTAGCTTAACTGCTGAAGAGTATGATGTTGTAATACGTGACTTAACGAACTTCTTAGAATATGTTGGTGAGCCTAATAAACTTGAGCGTAAAAGCATAGGTTATTGGGTGTTAGCTTTCTTATTCTTCTTCTTTATTATTTCTTATTTTCTCAAGAAAGAGTTTTGGAAAGACGTACACTAAGTTATTAATGTAGTAATTTTCAGGGGGATTTGATAATAAATATCATATCCCCCTTTGTTAGTTTTTAAAGTAAATGATTTTAGGAGGCTCTATGGCCGTAGCAGCAAATAAACGCTCTGTGATGACGTTGTTCTCTCATGCAGATGATATGTATAGTCATCAAACACGCATTGTTTTAGCCGAAAAGGGTGTCGGTGTTGATATCAACTTAGTTGATTTGGATAACTTGCCTGAAGACCTATTGGACTTGAATCCGTATGGTACCGTACCAACTTTAATTGACCGTGAATTAGCGCTATATGAAGCTAAAATTA
Organism: Colwellia sp.; assembly: GCA_037132835.1. Classification (GTDB taxonomy): domain Bacteria; phylum Pseudomonadota; class Gammaproteobacteria; order Enterobacterales; family Alteromonadaceae; genus Colwellia. The sequence goes on from JBAHZW010000115.1 coordinate 6,178, forward strand.
TTGTTGAATATTTAGACGAACGTTTTCCTCATCCACCCTTGATGCCTGTTTATCCTGTATCACGTGGTCGTAGTCGTTTAATGATGCATCGCATCGAGCAAGACTGGTATAGCCTTACCAAAGTGATTATGTCAGGTAGTGCTGCAGAAGCGGAAAAAGCACGTCAAGAATTAAAAAATAGCTTATTAAGTATCGCGCCAATTTTAAATGAAGCACCTTACTTTATGAGTGAAGAGTACAGTTTAGTTGATTGTTACTTAGCTCCATTACTTTGGCGTTTACCTGTTTTTGGTATTGAATTGGCTGGCGAAGGCTCTAAAGAGCTTAAAACCTACATGTTACGTTTGTTTGAGCGTGAATCGTTTCAAGCTTCATTAACTGAAGAAGAGCGTGAATTACGCTTTGGTCATCCAACCTAATGGATGATGCAACACCTAACTCAATGACTTCGAATAAGCCTTATTTAGTTAAGGCCTTCTATGAATGGATATCAGATAACGATTTAACGCCCTATATCATGGTAGACGTTAATGTTTACGGTGTATTAGTGCCGATGAATTATGTCGCTGATGGTCAAATTGTATTAAATGTTGCTGCTTCAGCTGTGGGTACTATTGCCTTAGGTGATAATACGATAGAGTTTAGTGCTCGCTTCGGTGGGAAATTAGAGCATATTACCGTACCTTATGGTGCGATAGCTGCTATTTATGCGAAAGAAAATGGTGCTGGCACTTCATTTGAGATAGAGCACCTTACTGATGATGATGAGGTAATTGATGAAACGCCTCAAAAACCAAAGTCTGCTTTAAGTAGCGTTGCTTCAACGGGGTGTTCGAAAGATAAATCGAGTAAGCCTAAAAGCAAAAGTACTGTTAGCCTAAAAATTATTAAATAAAACCTTTTTCATTAAGTTTGTGATTTATTGTAGCGAGAGAAAATAGTTCAGGGCAAGGTGCTCTATTGTAAGAGCTCGCTACAATTTAATGACATTACTATTATATCAATCCCAGCAACTATCGGATCATTTCCGTGGATATAAAGTAGCTCACCTAATTAATAGGGCGGGTATTATACCATTTCCATTAAATTAGTTCCCACTCAGAAACTTAGTGGAATTGGTTTTATATATATTCAAAAGCCTTAAATACTCGACTGACACCCTTAATATTACGGGTGATCTCAACAGCAATATTGGCTTCTTCATTGGTGACTATACCGAGCAAAAACACCTCAGAATTTTCAGTGACAACTTTAATGTTAGCTGCACTTATCTTTTCATTGGCCAGTAATTCTGCTTTTACTCTGGAGGTTAACCAAGCATCATTCGTTTTTGTCGTGATGCTGATGTTGGCTTCGATGCGTACCTGATTATGGGTAATAACAATATCTGGAATATCTTCTATGGTTTTAAAAGCAAGGTCTCTGAGGTAACTGTTAGGGGCTTGTCCGACAATTAATACCGTGCCATTCATGCTAACCACATGTAGGTTAGTGTTATTAGATAATGCTTGTTGCTCACTTAACCTGCTAAGGGCAATGAACTCAATACTTTGGTCGTCGATTTGTCTACTAAAAGTTCGCCTATCAGCAACCATGGTTGCACCTGCCGTAATCGCGACTACTGTCGCGACAGCACAACCATTTATTACAGAAATCAGCATTAATACCAGCGCTAATCTCGTCATTTTCCTAGAGGAAATCGTTTTTGATGTTTGCATCTAGCTGTCCTCTTGTGGAAATAAAGTACTATCAATAATTTCACATAAACAGTGTAAAATAATTAAGTGAACTTCTTGAATTCTTGACTTCCTTGCCGACGGAACACGTATCTCAACATCATTTTCTCCTAGCAGGCCTGATATGTCACCGCCATCATCGCCTGTTAAAGCAATAATGGGCATATCACGAGATACGGCACTCTCAATTGCCTTTATAACGTTGCGAGAATTACCACTGGTCGAAATAGCTAATAAGATATCACCATTGTGGCCCAAGGCTCTTATTTGTTTTGAAAAAATCTCATCAAATTGATAATCATTGGCAATTGCGGTAATCGTTGAAAAATCACTGTTAAGGGAGAGTGCCGGAAGGCTGGGGCGTTCAGTTTCATATTTATTGAGTAGTTGAGCAGAAAAATGTTGAGCGTGCCCTGCCGAGCCACCATTGCCGCATGAGATAATTTTATTGCCGGCCAATAGGCACTGAACCATAATCATCCCTGCATTTTCGATGGCTGCTCCTAAGAGTTCGCTAGCAGCAATTTGTGTTTGTATGCTTTCAGTGAAATTGTTTTTGATCTGTTCTAGCATAGAAAACGGGCTCCGTGACTATTGTTTTTGATCGTTTATGTTTAATAAATTCGCTTGGCTAAAAGGCATTTTTTAACCAAGTTATCTGTGGTTGGTTAATATCACCGACAAGTGCCACTACATCGACACGACAGGAAGTATTATATTCATTTAAACCTGCCTGATGTAGGTAAAATGTTACGCATTGTTTAATTTTATTTTGTTTGCTCGTAGGTATTGCTGCTAAAGCCCCGCCAAAGGTATTATTTTTACGGTATTTCACTTCAATAAAAACATAGGTATCACCATCTCGCATGATAAGGTCAACCTCACCTTGACGAGAGTGGAAGTTTCTTTCAATCAATGAAAGCCCCTGTTTAGATAAATACTGCTCAGCTAAACGTTCAAAAAAGCGTCCTATATCTGTTGTGGTTGGGCTCTTCGCCGAGTTATTCTTATTCCATAACAATAGAAACGACCTTGTTACGGTGGTAAGTACCCCAAAGTAGGCTACGGGTAAGCACTTTATTGTTGCCTAGTTTTAAGACACCCGTTTGGCCCCAGTGCTGTAGGTAGGGAGCTTGTTGCATTAAGGGGATTTTACTTATGAGCTGATAGCTGTCAAAACCCATCGCAAAAAGTCGAGATAAGCCATCGCTGCGTTTGGGCCAAAGTTGCTGACTGAGAGTGGCCAATTCTGCATTTTTCTCACCTGCTAATAGCCAAGGTATTTCTGTAAAGGTTAATCCCTGTAGATCACTATTACTGCTGTAATCACTTTGAGTACTATGACTTCGAGAACTCGCATAAATAGGTATAATCTTAGCAAAAGGACTAATATTAACTTCGATATAAGGTTTAACTAAACGTGTTTCTTCTGGGCTGCCAACAAGGTAGATCATATCAATATCACGTCGGTTTCTTGTTTGTATTTTTATGCTTTTGTTGAGGCTTCTTTTTAATTGATTAATACGTGCTTTACTTTTATCCACGGACAAACTGGCTTTAATATTTGTCTGCATTTGAGCGCCAGTGTTGTAATAGACAACGTCAATGCTATTGCCCGTAATACGGAGCCACTGTTTTGCAAAGGCTTGTGCGATACGCTTACTGATCACATTCTGTTGACTTAATACGATAGGGTGCTGAAACTGTTGTCTGCTTAATGTGACTGCGGCCTGTTGCGCTTCATCTTCTGGGCGCATTGACAGTACAGTTTGTTGATTGGTTAAAGAAGCCTTTGTTGGCATATTTAATAATAAGGTATCGATAGCTTTAGAGTCACTGACGGGTTGCAAATTACCGCTAATGGCAGAACTCTGGTCAATGGCACTGATTTGACTGTCTGGCACGTTAAACAAATCATTGCTGGTGTTCAGTTGGTTTTGAGCTTCTGTACGGGTGTGGGTAATGTACTTATCTACATTAACTTTCAGTATTGGGCCAATCACATAGTCTATTTTTAACAGTGCAAGCTTATTGCTCAAATCAAACCAATTAACAGTATTGCTATCTAAAAAATGTAATTTTTTAGTTTCTTCGTTGGAAAAGCTAGCCAAAATTCCTTGCTGAATAGCTACTCCCGCCGACTGTTGCTTGCCGGTTAATGGGATGATGACAGCAATGTTTTCAATGTTTTTTTGGCTGATTACTTGCGTTGCTAATTGCTTTGCGATGAGATTAGCGGGGTGACGTTTAAACTTTCTTTGCCACATGCCTAAGTGATACTGCATTTGTTTTTGGTTATCACCAAATTTATTCGCTAAGGTGGTCAGTTGAAACCAACCTTTACTGTCAGGTGCTTTATCCCGAGAAAACAGACTCAATTGCCATTGGGATAGGCCCAGAAGGCTTTGCCAAATGCTGTCAATATCCCCCTTGCTTTGCGCAGAGGGAGTGGTGAGAGAAAAAGCAAATAGCTGTGCATTTAACGCCCGTAGGGGCTGTTTTTCTTGCTGATATACTTGATGTAATAATCGATAGTAAGTGGCTGTTAGAGGAACTTTATGCTGGCTTGTGTATTGTTCAAGTTGGTTGAGTTGTAAATGACTTTCTGAATAATAACCCAGTTGTTGTAAGCTACTTGTTTTAATTAAGACAAGCTGAATGCTTTCTTGAATATTATTAGGTGTTTTTTCATCAATTAACGGCAGTGTCTTATCGGCAAGCCAAAGCGCCCTAAGGTAATTTTTTTCTTGATACAACAGTTTAGTTGCCGTCAGTAACTCTTTTGTGGCAGCGTCTGTACTGGTATTTTTGGCAAGCTCAATATGTTGTTTGGCAGATAAGGAGCCTGAACTTATAATTATTTCATCAAGTTCAGTAACCGCTTTAGTCTTTGACGGTGGTGGGGTCGTGCTGCAACTTGCCAGCAATATAAGTAACAGTGCCGGAATAGCTCGAAATTTAATAGCGTTAATAGGCAACAAAAAACAATTGAATTTTTTGGGTTTGAATCTTATTTTTGATGACGCTATTTTTAACACAATAAATAAATCCGTGCATATTACTATCAGTATGGGGTTATAATAAACGCCTACGAAGTGAGTCACAACTAAATCCGACAAATCAAGTGAAGTAATACCATGAGTGAAACAACCCTAACCCCAGCGACTCTTTATATTGTGGCTACCCCCATAGGAAATTTAGGTGATATTAGCCAAAGAGCACTTGATATATTAACGCAGGTTGATGTTATTGCTTGTGAAGATACTCGCCATACAGGCAAGCTACTAGCCGCCTTTTCGATAAAAAATAAAACCATGTCTTTGCATGATCATAATGAACGCCAACGACAAGATCAGGTAGCGAGCATGTTACAAGCGGGTAAAACAATTGCGCTTGTTTCAGATGCAGGTACACCACTGATCAGCGATCCAGGTTTTCATCTTGTCCGTCATTGTCGGCGTCTAGGCTTAACTGTATCGCCTATTCCGGGGGCTTGTGCCGCAATATCGGCATTATCCGTTGCCGGATTACCAACGGATAGGTTTAGCTTTGAAGGTTTTTTACCGTCTAAAACAGGTGCTAGACAAGCCACCTTAACGGCATTAGCCAATGAATCACGTACCATGGTGTTTTATGATGCACCAAGGCGTGCTATCGATACCGTTCGAGATATTGTAACAACACTCGGAGGGACACGTTATATTGTTATCGCTCGAGAATTAACAAAAACCTTTGAAACTATTCACAGTGATACGGCTGAAAATTTTCTTGCTTGGCTTGAACAAGATACTAATCAGTTAAAAGGTGAGATGGTTTTGATCATTGAAGGCTACAAAGCCGCAGAAAATGAAATATCAGCAGAAGTTATTAGCACTTTGAAGTTATTACTTGCAGAGATGAAACCTAAAAGAGCTTGTGCCATTGCCGCTGAAATTTATGGCGTGAAGAAAAATGCTTTATATGAAGTGGCTTTAAGCCTTAAACCGTAAATAATAGAGTAAGAGATAACAAATCAACTTTCACTGCTAAATATCATAGACATTTATTTTAGATAAGGTAAAATGCGCGCCGAGTTGACCAGACAATCGCTGCTTTATCGTTGTACGCCAAATTTCGGTTTGGAGTAGACAGATAAGGGGGAGGAAAGTCCGGGCTCCAATGAGCAGGGTGCCAGGTAACGCCTGGGCGGCGTGAGCCGACGACAAGTGCAGCAGAGAGAAGACCGCCGATGACCTAATGACTTTATTTATAAGGTAATAAGGCACAGGTAAGGCTGAAAGGGTGCGGTAAGAGCGCACCGGATTGCTGGTAACAGTAATTGCAGGGTAAACTCCACCTGGAGCAAGACCAAATAGGGTTTCATGATTATTTAGATGTAAGTTTAAATAATATAAGCGTGGCTCGCGTGGAAACCGGGTAGGTTGCTTGAGCTATAGAGCGATTTATAGCCTAGACGAATGATTGTCACTTTTTTTCATTTCGGTGGAAAGAAGAACAAAACCCGGCTTATAGTGTCAACTCGCTAATTTTAGTAACCGCTTGATCTATTTAATATAGTTCAAGCGGATTTCTAAAATCCTTTTATATCAATCTATTATGCTATAAAAATGGTGCACGGATTGGTACACGGCTCTCAAATTATTTCATCTATATTTCTCTTTAAATTTCTCAGTCATTTCAACGTTAATTTTCTAAATTCTTCTAGGAAACTTTTAGGCTAAGTTTCATTTCTGTTAAACTGTCTTTCCGCACCTAAAAATTTAATGAAACTGGTATAACGGTAACCGAGGTCGGATTCAAGCGAAAAATCGCTTAGGATGCGGTCTTTCTAAACGTCATCTTTGAAGTCTCTCATCGAAGGTCTATTGCTCTTTAGTTACGGGATCCCCGATCAAAATACCACCGAGGTGGTATTAGCCAAGCTAGCACCTTATAAAGCAAAAAAAAGGAAGAGGTAGTTACCCCTTCCTTGTGCTTTTTTAAGCTGAGTTTAAGCGAATACCTAGGCTATGACCTGAACTATGACCTAAGCCAACGTCATGTTAAAAATCATGTTCTAGCTAAGTAAGCTTAATGCCGTTTGTGGCAATTGGTTAGCTTGTGACAATATTGCCGTACCTGCTTGTTGCAATATTTGGTTTTTAGTCATTTCTGCTGTCTCTACCGCAAAGTCAGCATCTTGAATTCGACTACGTGAGGCGGATACATTCTCTGAGATATTCGCTAAGTTATCAATGGTGTAGCTAAAGCGGTTTTGTAATGCACCTAAGTCGGCTCGACTAGTATCGATTTCACCCAAGGCATTATCAATAATGGCCAAGGCATTACTTGAGCCCACCGCAGTACTGATGTCAACATTGGCAACGTTAGTGGTTTTCGCAGCCGCATCCGCGTCAAAAACCAGGGGTGCTCCTGGGGCCGTCCCAGAAACTTCTAAGGTTTCACCCACTAAGAGACTACCACCCATATCTACCTTGCCCGCAACATCTATTACAGGTGGAACATCAGTTGTCCAGGTGTCAGCAGTAGCTGTTGCCGTAATACCCAGACCATTTAATGCCGCATTTAATGCCGAGGCAAAAGAGGCGGCATCAGTAACATCTTTTAAATCAACATTAATCACCGATTTTGTGCCATTAGCATCTTCATACGCATAGCTTAACGTGCCATCGGTAATTAATTCCCCAATTTCATCACTAGTAAATTCACCCGTCGCCACGTCCACTCTGGCCGTATCTCCTATTTTATCAGCACTGATATCGGATAATGACATGGTGATTGTTTCACCTGACTCAGAGCCAACTTGAAAACCTTTACTACCAAAGGTGCCATCTAATAGATTTTGACCACCAAACGAGGTTGTTTCAGCAATACGGGTTAATTCTGTTTGTAGCGCTGTCACTTCGGCTTGTAGTGCGTCTCTGTCCTCTGAAGAGTTAGAGCCGTTAGCCGATTGTAACGCTAACTCACGCATACGTTGTAAAATATCGGTAGAGGATTGCATAGCACCCTCTGCTGTTTGCGCCATAGAAATACCGTCATTGGCATTACGTTGTGCTACGCCTAAACCTGTTATTTGTGAGGTCATACGGTTAGAAATTTGTAAACCCGCGGCATCATCTTTCGCGCTATTGATACGCATACCTGAAGATAAACGTTCCATCGAGGTTGCTAAATCGCTCCCTGATTTAGATAAATTACGTTGCGCATTAAGTGATGAGATGTTAGTCATTACTGAAATAGCCATGTTAAACTCCTACTTATAAAAGTGTTATGTGTTAAATTAGTTATTAAAATCCAAACGTTCAGTAAAACTGCAAGCTACTGTTATAATTGTAATTACTTATAAAACAGTTTTTTCTTGAGCTGACTTATAGTGTCAACGCGATAATTTTAGTAACCGCTTGATCTCTTTAGTATCTTTCGAGCGGCTTCCTAATGTCCTTTGTGCTTGGTAATTTTTCCTACGGTTTAAATTAGATTACCTAACTAGCAGAACTAATGGTATTGGGCTCTTTCTTAGACGGCATAAGACTCTTTCTTGGGTGGTGTAAGACTTTTTCTTAGATGATTTTCTTCATTGATTTGTTATATTGGAGCGGATAATAAAAAAGGATCTAGATTTGAAGTTTGCATTGATAGATGATCACCAGTTAGTTCGAGAGGGATTTAAACGCTTAATTGAAACAAGAAATAACTGGCAAGTTGTCGCTGAAGCGGATGACTATTTAAGTGGCAGCACTTTATTAGCCAGCCTTACCGTTGACTTGGTTGTTATTGATATTTCACTTCCTGATAAAAATGGCATCGAACTTGTTAAGTATATGATTAATTTAGCTCCTGAGTTAAAAATTATTATCGTTAGCATGTACGATGAAAACCCGTATGTAGCGAATGCCCTTGAGGCGGGTGTGAAAGGCTATATATCAAAACGCTCTGCTGGCGATGAATTATTACAAGGTATTGATATTATTTTAAATGGTAATACCTACCTTAGCCAAGATGTGCTGAATAAATTGCAACTAGGTGAAAAAGAATTGACTCATTCAGAATTAAGCTTACTCACGGAGCGTGAATTAGAGGTTCTTCCGTTTTTGGCAAAAGGGTTAAATGCGAAGCAGGTATCACAACAGTTAAATATCATGCCAAAAACTGCCCATGCCCATCGTGCAAATATTTATAAAAAATTAAAGGTAAGTAATAACTTTGATTTGTTAAAAATAGCTTTAAATGCAGGTGTTATTAGCATGCAAGATTTGCTCGTTTAAATGTTCACGCAAGTCATCAATCAATACCACTCTCTTCGTTATAAAGTATGGCTGACTTATTTTTTTAACTGTGTTCTGATATTGCTGTTAACAGCGAATATTGAGTATATATTATATTGGTTTTCAGGTTCATTTACTGTTTATAAAGGCTGGGTTAGTTGGTATTGGCCAGTAGGATTTCGTGTTGCTTGTTTAGTTTTGTTTCCCTTTAAATACTGGCCTGCGCTAATCCTTGGTGGATGTTTAGGACAACTTCAAGTGCATTTGTTTTTGTTTGAACAATCATTAAATAGTGATGATTGGAGTTATCTTTTTATTGCTTTTCGGCCTGAGCGTTTAGCGTCTTACTTAGGGATTGCCTTGATAAAAATAAGGCTAAAAGAGATAACGATAGAAAAGCTAAAACCTTTAATTCTTATTTTAACTGGCTGTACATTTTATCGCTTAGTTGAATCGATAAACTCCATTCTTACCTCGGAACGTTATGCATCTATTCCTGAGGAACGAAAATTTGAAATGTTCCTTGCTCATTTTCTAGGTGGTTTCATCGCTATTATGCTTATTGTGCCTATGGCTTTTTTAGTGAAAAAACTTTGGCTACGACGTAAGTTATTACCAATAAAAAAAATAGTTTCACTTTCTTTGTATCTTATCGTATTTCTTGGTGTAACTGTTTTTATATATCAAGTGCAACCTCATACGCTTTATTTAATGCGAATTCTCGCCATTATCCCATTGGTTTGGTTTAGTTATAAATATGGCTGGGAAGGAGCTATAACGTCTTCATTAGCCTTTAACGCTTTGCTCATTTTTTATGTTTACGGTACAAATGACCCTCAATTATTACTTGATACTCAATTATTTGTAATAGCAATTGCATTAATAGCCGCTCTATTAGGTGCGCTAATGTCAGAGCATAAAGATATTAATAAGCGTTTAGCGGTGAACAATAAAATATTGAATAATTCAAATAAGGAACTATCTCAACTTTCTAAGAAAAACCAAGCGTTAGCTAATAAGGTGATATCCATTCAGGAAGCTGAACGGAAAAAGCTATCCCATGAATTACATGATGAAATTGGTCAAAACATTTCAGCATTAAAAGTTGAATTGAAAGTGTTAGCGCATTCAGGGCATATGGATGGTAATTCACAACCCTTTAAACACTTAAATAATGCCGCAGATAGAATTTATGATTCTGTTTATCGAGTGATGCACTGGTTAAGGCCCCGCGTTATAGATGAGTTAGGACTCAAAGAATCTCTTTCAGGGGAATACTTTAACCATATTTTAAGTCTTGCTAATATTGACTATCAATGCTCAATAAAAGGTGCTGTTGACGATATTAGTAACGAGCAAGCGATTACTGTTTTTAGAATTGCACAAGAATGTGTTAATAACTGTATTCGTCACTCACAGGCAATGACTTTTTATCTGTTATTAGATGTGCAAGACGATGAAATAGCGTTATCTATTTCTGATGACGGTCAAATTAATCAAGGTGCAATAAATATAGGTTATCAAGGTGGTTTTGGTCTACTCGGAATAGAAGAAAGAATTCAAGCGGCAAATGGCACTATTCAATTCAATACTGAAAGTAGAGGTTTCTCTTTAAAAGCAACGTTGCCACGATAGGTATGTGCCTTCTTCTTGAAGACGCAACATGGCTGTAACTTATTAGATAAGCACATTATTCTCTTTAATACCCTTTCCTTAATTAAAATTACATCTTGAATTTTGGCTAAGAGAACACCTTTTTATGCATATTGCTATAAGAATTATTCTTAGGTAGTTAGGATATTTTCCTATATCCACTGAGCCATATTTTCATTACCTTTTAACTTTATTATTCAAATAAAACTGATCAAATCATTAAATTTCGGATAGTTCAGTTAGCAGGGAGACGTTATGGCTGTTTATAAAATAATATTCAAAGGTGAAATAAAAAACGAAAGGTATAGAAGTAAAACTGAAGCGGCTTTAGCGAAGCTGTTCAACATTAATGCGGCGAAAGCCTCGGTACTTTTTAATGGTAAATCTTATGCCTTGAAGAAAGGACTGACTCAAGGTGCAGCCGAATTAATGCAAAGGAAACTTAATCAAATAGGTGTAGTAAGCTATCTCATCAGAGAAGAGACAATCACTGATGAGATAACATGTCAAAGCAATATGGCTGTTAAGAATAAATCAGAAGGTGAGCCTCAGAATAAAAAATCCACTTGTTTAGACTGTGGCTCTACAGATATTATGGATTGGTAGGGAAAACGGTAAAGCTAAGCAGATATAAAGCCAACCGTTAACCCCTTTATCATTGAAAAATTTTCTGGCGCATAGTCACTTCTTAAATGATTATGATCTTCATGGCTCGTCATATAAAACCGCTGTTCATGCGATACTTTTCTTCGTGCTTCTCTTGTTGAGTCAACGATTGCAATGCCTTTAATGTTTTTCCATCTAGGATCGCGCTCAATGAGCCATTGTATTTCTGTCGTCAAGCAAACCTTTCTCTGCTCTATACGCCCATCCTTAAAGGACAAGAAAAAGTTAATCGTCAGTGGTAATACCATTTCCATTAAATTAGAAACTACCTGATTAAAGGCTATTCCAGTCTATATCGAGTTGAAAACGACTCAAATAATGACTAAAAGTTTTCATAATAAGACCAATAAATTAGATGGGTGATATTTTCTGGGTAAATACGTAATATATTGAATTATATGGTTAATGAGTGTATCGTCTTTGTTGCTAAAAAACGAACGAGACATTCTACAAGCTTATTATGCTAGGTGCCTAATAAATTCGAACTTACAAGGAAATCTCAATGAAACTTATTTCAAAAATCAAAATAATTTCACCCATAATCGGTATCTGTTTTATTATAGCCGCGGCATTATTAGCCAAAAGCACTTCAAATTTCATTACGTTTTCAGCTTCAGTGGAGGGTGAAGTCATTGGGTTGGTTGAATCCATATCAAATGGCTCTGTCACTTATGCTCCTGTCGTTGGTTTTTTCACTTTGAATGAGAGCTATTATGAGTTTGAGTCAAGTGTTAGTTCAAGCCCACCTGCCTATCGAGTAGGAGAGTCTATAGGGATTTTATATTTAACAACAGATCCAAATGAAGCAAAAATCAATGGGTTTTTCTCTCTTTGGGGCGGGGCAGTCATACTGGCTTTATTTGGTGTGGTATTTTTATCCATTGGTATAGGCATTATTGGCTTTAGCCTCCTGAAAAAAAGAAAAGGTAAATACCTTATCGAGCATGGACTAAAGGTTGAAGCAACAATTTCTAAAGTTGAAATTAATTACACGGTGCAAGTGAATGGTCGTAGCCCATACCGTATCTTCGCTAAATGGTTAGATCCTAAATCCAATAAACTGTATGTTTATAAAAGTAAGAATTTGTGGTTTGACCCCACTGATTATATTGAGAGTGAGACTATCACTGTCTATGTGGATAAACAAAAACCACAAAACTATTTTCTTGATGTTTCATTTTTACCCTCGGTTGTTGAGTAGATATTTACTCTAAAATAAATGATGGCAATTGAAGCCAGTTTAAACAAAAAAGGAGCCTAAGGCTCCTTTTTTGTTTCTGCCCCCAGCGCACTCATTGTGCGGCTGGGTAGCAGTGAAAACTAATTAAATACCAAACAATAGTTTACTGGTAAATAACGTTTTTGGTCTCATAGTCATCCTTGTTTGCACGGATTTTGCCTGTATCTTTCATCACTACATCTTCGATGAGAGTGACCGGGTCACCGTTGGTGAGGTGTAATGAAATTGGCGCACTGCCAATCCATGTTGAGTTGGCAATATATAAATTTTGCACACCATGGAAGTACATAGACGAAGCAGATTTATGGGTTGAGCCATTACCTGTATTGGTAAACGTATTGTCTGTTACGGTAACCACTGGGCCAAAGGTACTTTCATCTCGACCACCACGATAAACAGTAGCTACTTCACCGAGAATGTCTTTAAACGTATTTCCAGCAATGGTGAGGTTTTCAACGCTGTATACGCCTAAGTCATCTATCTCTCTGTTTAACACCAGAATAGAGCCAGTGATGTTAGTCATTTCTGAGTCAATCACTTCGATATAATTAGCAAAAGTGCCTGGGGTCGCTTTGAAAAAATCAAAGTAGCCGTTGATATTAAGATTGGTTACCTTGATATTACGGACCGACAACGAATAATTAGCATTCATTGAGAAACCACTGGTTCTGATGATATTGTTGCCTTTATAGTCAGGCGATTCAGCACCGTCAAACCATAGGTTGTCAACTTCTAGAGCGCCACCATTTTCGATAACTAAAAAGCTAGGCTTTTGTGAACGAATAACAGGTTTTTCCCCTGCTTTAGCCATGATGGTGATTGGATGATTAATTGAAGCAAGCTTAGTTAATAGATATTCACCAGAATTTTCAAGTACTAAGGTGTCACCAGGCTTGCTGGCTTTAAGTGCGTCAAGCAAGGTGTTAGTGCCGGGTTTAACCGCGAGAGTAGTGCCGCTCTTGAATGGAACAAAGGCGTCTTTTTTGGCGTAGTAGCTTGCGCCAGTCTCTGCCTTGGTAACCGGTAATTTGATTTCACCAAAGGCTATTTGGTCAACTAGCGCTTGTGGTGGTACGCGTAAACCTTGTTTATTAGTTGTTATAGAATAAGCTGTTTTTGTGAAACCTGAATCAATGACTGATGGCACATTAACTTCTTTATTTATAATATTTCCTGCAAAAGTAATGCCTGAGACATCATCGAATAACTTGATAAGATTAAGGTTGCTTTTGCCCATGATTAAATTATTTTGAAATGATGAGCCAACAGGTACCGCTGAGCGTTCTTCATCACTGCCAGCACAAAAGTTTAGGTGATCGCTCTCTATCACAATATTGTTATCCATCACGACATCAATAGCTTGATTATATCGGTTAGGTGATGAGTTAGGTACACCATTCATAATAACCATAGCACCGAATAAACGATGACCCGTTAGTCCTGATAAGTAGTTGTTTTTAACCGTTTGATATTCGTTAATAATACGAATTCCACCCGTGTTAGGCTTACCGTTACCAATAAGATAGTTACCTTCAACTAAGGTATGATGACCATGGCGCATGGTTAACGTGCCTTGGCTTTCGAAAATCACATTATCTATATAGCTATTACCGCTAGATTTGTTGGAGATGATTTCAAGTTCACCACTAACGCGATCAAAAAAGTTATTTTTAACCAGTGTCTTTGAGTATTTAGTTGAGAAGTGGCTTGTACCTACTCTTAAGGTTTCACCGCCATTGGAGCCAAGAACAGGTCGAGGGCCAAAGTAGTTGTATTCAATGAGGTGATTATTGTTTTCGCTACCTTCTGTGTTCAGTCGTACGGCGAGTGTGACACCACGGTTACGCTTATTCACTAAGGTGTTGTGGTCGAACTGGTTGTTCTTGCCATACATAGCGACCCAAAGATCGGCTAGGTGGCGTTCAGGATGACTGAAGTTATCGACAACGATATTGGTTATGCGTGAATTATTTGCCAATTCATCCGTAGAAGTGCGGAAAGAGATAACTTCGCCCGTTGGCGTATAACCGTTTTTAAATACTAGGCCTGAAACAACTAAGTATTCACCCGAGAGGCTCAAATTAGACAGACCCGATATAATGACCTTACCGGGTGTCTGCGCTTTTAATTCGATAAGTTTGTTTGGCAAGCCTTTCGCTTTAAATACCAACTCGACGTCGCGCCAAGTACCGTTAGCTAAGACAATCTCGCCACCCGGTTTTACTGTCGCTACGGCTTTATTAAACTGTTCAATGTTATTGACCAGTGTGGCGTTACTTACTTGTGAATAAGAAAAAAACGCAAAAAATAACACCAATGGATAAAGGTGTAATCTATAGTTTTTCAACATGTTTTCATTCCCCTGTTCTATATTGTTTTGTTTATTAAAAATAAGTACTTATGAGTACCAAAATGATATTGTTATTTGTGTGAGTCTATCATTTTTTTTTCAAAGTTATTTGATTTACATCTTATTTTCTTCTTAAAATAAGAGCGCCTGTTTATCATGGGCTAAGAAATGAACAAAGTGCCATTTATTAGCCCCGATCCACTTTAAGTGGCTCGTTCAGGATGGCTGAGCACAATTATTTGCGTCAAGTAAGCGGCCTCTAAGGTTCTTATTTTCACTAAGATAATGCTTTCTTATACTGATTGGTATAAGTTTCCACTTACCTTGTATAATTTCAGATAACAGGTAAACAACGGTTACTCATAACGTTAACAGGGTCGCATTGAGACTAATCCCCTTAATTTTTATCAATTTAACGGGTATATTTGTTGCGCGACGAGAATGACTCAGTAACCTTGATACGTGCACCTTCATGACGAAGGGGGTATATACCAGCAAGAGAATAAAAATGACTGTACAGTTACCAATAATAATTAATATTCACAGTAAATTAGTTGAGACGTTTTCAAAAATAAACTCAGTGTGCAATAAATTAGAAGCTCAGTTTAACTTTCAAACCCTTGCGGCAAGCTGGTATGGGGATGAAAAGCATATTTTATCCATTCAATTGGCTTTAGAAACGCCCGCTAGTTTTATTATACGTCTTGATGAATTAGACGATATTAGCGGTGAGACGATAACGGTTAAGCATTTTTCTGATGATGTTATTTGCAGGATCAATAAAGTAGAAAATCAATTTTTTTGTTATATCGCAATGACGACATCAGAGCTTGAATTACTTGAATTAAAACCTAAGTTGCTGGCTAGCTTCATCCAAGTGAAATTACATAAAGTACTCAACTTAATTGCAGAGCAATGCGCTTTCTCAAAAATATAACGTCCAATAATCAATATCAGTATTAACAATTAATTATGTCAATCAAGACTACTCGGTTAGATCGTTTTATAAGTGAAAACTGCCAAATAAACCGTAAAAAAGTGCGCTTGATTTTGGCGCAGAAGCGAGTTTATGTCGATGGACTACTGGCAAGTGACATCGCACTCATTGTTGATAAATTCTCACTTATTGTGCTGGACGACAAGACGCTTCAATCGAATAAAGCCCATTATATTATGTTGAATAAACCTATTGGTGTGGTTTGCGCGACGAAGGATAACAAACATAAAACAGTGATTGATTTACTTGTTGGCAGTTACAATAAGGCTATTCTAGCTGATTTGCACATTGTTGGCCGACTCGATTTGAATACCACGGGCTTGGTATTGTTGACCAATGATAGCCGCTGGTCTGAGCAGTTAACGTCACCGGAGTATAAAGTGAAAAAACACTATCGAGTAACACTGGCTAAGCCTTTAACCGCTGATTATATCAGCGCTTTTGCAAAGGGAATGTATTTTACTTATGAAAAAATAACGACACAGCCTGTGCAGCTACGTATTTTGTCTGATTTTCAAAGTGAGGTCATTTTAACGGAAGGACGATATCATCAAATAAAACGGATGTTTGGCCGTTTTCATAATAAAGTTGTCATACTACACCGATACGCTATTGGTCAGTTAAAGCTTGATAAAAGACTACTTATTGGCGAAAGTAGACATTTAACGCCCTTAGAAGTAATTAATATTACGGGTTAATACTTAGTATGAACTGTGTGTTTATTATGCTAACAGATTGGTTTAGTGAAAAATAATATTGCACTCGCAATTTAATATTGCTTGGGTATAATGAATAACAGTTAAAAATTATTTCTTAATGTAAATGGTATAGTTAAATGAATAAATCAATATTTGTATCACTTTTTTTAGTCGGTTTTTTATCCAGTTGCTCAAGTTCAGAGGGGGTCTGTGAAGATATCACAATAGCCTCTGAGCAAATTCAAGCGTGTCAGATACTGCATAAACGTATCATCAACGCCAAAGGTGATGTTCTCATTCGTACTGAATTAGAGCGTCGTTACCAGCAAGATTGTATCGATATTCGTTATTACCGAGATGATAAACAAGCGGCGATTTGTGGTAACAAAGGTAAAGCTAAAGAATTTAGAGAATCAATTGAAATCGAAGATCAGCAATAAGTCATCAGTTTTTCATGCTAAAGTTGTCTGACTCTATTGATTTATTCAAGAAAAAGCCAGAGCCTCACTCACACAATGCCCCGATTAGTTAGGGGCCGCTTTATCCAATATAATTCTGTTATTGGACCCATTTCCATACAAAAGTATGATGATAAATACATTATAAAACCTGCCTAAACCTTACCTATGCACTTGGCTCAGTATTGTCATCCCCGTGGTGTTTTAATCGGGGTAACAGTCTCTAAAGCGCAAGGACTCATTGAACACTATCCTAGATGGAAAAGCATTAAAGGCATTGTAATCGTTGACTCAACAAGAGAAGTACGAGGAAAGGTGTCGCATGAACAGCGGTTTTATATTAAGATAAAAACCGTTTAAGAAGTGGCTATGCGCCAGAAAATTTTTCAATAATGAATAAAATAGCACTGAACTTATTAAAGAATGAGAAAAGCGTAAAGGTTGGCGTTAAAACTAAACGACTCAAAACGGGTTGGGATGAGCACTATATGATGAAGGTGTTAACGGTTGGCTTTACATCTGCTTAGTTTTAACCCATTTGCCCTAGGTATACCCCCGTCACCGCTTGAATTTCTCTCAATATTTATAACAAGTAACACTAAATTAAAATGGTTGATCATGGGATTTTTAAAAGCATTATTAATATCTGTTATTCTTTTACCTATTTTATATATCGGATATTACAGAGTAAAGAGTTATGCAATTTTATCTTCTTTACAAAAACAAATTCCAGAAGATAGGTTTTATTACGTGAAAAAATTACATAAAACATTTTCAATATTTGATGGGGATTCATATAGAGGGGAGATATACAGTGATAAATTAAAAGAACTCAAATCATTGGATGCCATCTTTTTTCTATTTAGTCGTTTAGACCATTACAAAGAAGTTAATTGGAGGGCTAGATATGAAGAGCTACTTTATTCCAAAGAAGAAGCGTTTACGACTCATGAAAAACTTAAAGGTATTTTTGGGGAGCTTATTATTACCAATAATAAGGTAATCCCTAGTAAAATAGAGGTATTTGTAGATGACATTACAAAATTAAGTGAAGATGAATTAAAAACACAAGCGGCTAAAGTTCGAGCATATCTATATGATGAGCGTTTTCTATTATCAGAATTCTATGCTATAAATAAAGATTTCCCTAGACTTGATACTCTTTTTAACTTCACCATAAGAGATAAGAAATCCTTAACAGCCAGAATTTTAGAAAGGGGGATTTCAATTTTTTTTAAAAATGATCCTAAGGTGAAGCGTTTACTAAAAAAATATAGAGTTAATAAAGATAATCTTTCCGATGATGAACTAGGATTCCTGTTAAGTTTATTTAATGATGGGTTATTCCCATATATTGAAAATGACTATGGCCCACCTCAAGAGATTAAATATATTTCTGTAAGCATAGAGATCCTTATTAACCCAAAATATGAAGTAGCAGTAAGAATTTTTGATTCGTCTCTGCATTGTTGCGCTAGAAAAAAAGGTAGTGTTCAAAAATCTGTGTCGTTACAGTAGAGTAGTAAAAATAAGAATGACACATGACAAATTTATTCAACGTTGATGATGCAGTAAAGCACTTCAATCAGGTAAAAACTTAACATGCCTATGCACTTGGCTCAGGATCGTCATCCCCGTGGTGTTTTAATCGGGGATCCAGTTTCTAAAGCGCAACGGATCTTCGATGAGAGACTTCGAAGATGACGCTTATAAAGCGTTCCTGAGTATACTACATAGGCATGAAACTTAATGGTAAAGATGGTGTACTCACTGGACTTATCAAGCCATTAACCGAGTCAGTTCTTCAAGCTGAATTTGAACAACACCTAGGAACAGAAGCGGTATTTTCGAACCACAACGCGTTAAGAAAAACCAAACAGCACTCACCGATGAAATAGATCAAAAAATCCTTTCTATGTTTAGTATGGGGATGAGTGAATGCTAAGCGAGTGATAAAAATGTGCAGTAGAGATTGGATTGAGGTGGGAAGAACTTAAGAACCCTCTTCGACTGCTCAAGAACCCTGTTTTGCATGAGGGTTCGTTGCGTTTAAATGGGTTAACAGAGTAACTCTTGATGCAATCATCTTTGGGCTGGTTTGGGGTATGCTGTTTTGCTTCTTTATAAAAGTTAAATGGATGAAAATGTTATGAAAAAAAGGGGTGTGTCGGTTTTATTATTTGGCATCTTGGTTTCGGTGCTTCAGGTGGGGAGCCAGAAAGGGCTGGTGCCGTCGGCATCCGCGGCAGAAGTTCGCGGTGAAAAAGGGGCGACCGGTACTCAGGCTATCCCTTCGGAAACGACCTCAAAGTCAGCCGCATTCGTCCCCATAGATTATACGAAACACCCCCGTATTTATGGCACAGATTCAACGCACGCCGCATTGAAATCTAAAATTGAGACCATGGCGTGGGCCGCGAGTATCTATCAGTCGATTCGTACGTCGGTGGATGCCTATGTGGATCAACATGTTGATGATCCTGCGTGGATGGTTTCGCGGCTGCAAATGCATTGGAAGACGCACTATGCCAAAACCTATGTGAACGGCTCCCACTGGTCGCACGGCGAGGGTAAGGCCCCGGTGCCGACCGTGCGTTTTGCCGGCGAGCGTGACTGGGCAAGCGATTATATGACGCCCAAGCTGGAAGAACTTCAACCCTATGCGGAGGATGAGCGTGGGATTTGGTGCCGGAATGGGAAGAAGGACGGCAAGCCATGGGAATGGGCGCCGTATCAGGAAACGGGGCATATGATTGAACGGATCAATGCCCGGATCATCAGTTTGGCGGAAAAATCGGCCTTTCTCTATTGGTACACGGGCGAGGAAAAATATGCAAAGTTTGCGGCCGATGTGACCTGGACCTATATCGAGGGCATGGTTCACCGCAGCAACCCGATCACCTTTGAACACCACGATAAGGCGCAAATTATTGGGTTGGCGACCTTTGAGGTGATTCATGAAAATGTGTCGATGTCGCTGGCGACGGCGTATGATTATCTCTACGACTACCTGGTTGAGAATGGCAGGGATGTGAAGATGGCGCAGGAGTTATTTCGGCGTTGGTCGGACCGAATTATTGAGGGCGGTGGGGCCACGGGAAACTGGAATATTAACCAGGCGCGTAATTTTATTTATATGGGACTGGCCCTCGAGAATGATGCGAATTATGCCGATGGAAAAGGGCAGCAATACTATATCCGCCAGTTCACGTCAGAATCTTCCGAGCACCAGATGGGCCTGCATGAGGTGGTGCCGTTGGCATACGATCCGGTCGATGGCGTCTGGCCAGAAGCACCGGGGTATGCATTCAGTGTAACCGATTCCATCTTGATGCTGGCACAGCTGATTCAAAATGGAACGGGCGAGGATGTGTTGGCGAGGTATCCGATTCTTGTTCCGGCGGCCACGGTGGCCTCGCAATTCCTTTTCCCGAATGGATATATGGCCGGTTTTGGCGATACGTATCATCAGCAACCCTATATCAGCTCGTTGGAGCTGTTGCTGGCCCGCTTCCAACGGTTGGAAAATGCGGAAGCTGCTCGGCAGATTGTGCCGCTGATTGAACGTCAGATGAAGCTGAATGGCTATCGCCGCAATCGCAATCGTTCTTTGCTGGCTTTAACGAGCTATGTGGCGAAGATGCCCGACGGGAAATCGGAGAAACCCCTCCAAACCCGTATGTTTTATGCGGACAGTGTTAACTTTTTGGCCCAGCGCAACTCGAAGGATGCTGAACAGGGGCTGATGATTTCGTTGGCCGGTTCGCGCGGCGGGCATATGAATGCCAATGGCATGGCGATGGAGCTGTATGGCAAGGGCATGATTCTTGGCCCCGACTCCGGGCGTGGACCCAGCTATTGGACGAAAAGCCATGGGGAATACTATTCTCGCATGGCGGCGCATAATACCGTCTTGGTGGACGGCATCTCCGATTACAGCCCGATTCATCATAAGCTTGCGTTCGATATTCTGTCTATGGAACCGGCCGCCGGATCGTACGAAGCCCTCTCGGAAAAGTATTCGTATTCAGAAACCGAATTCAACGAACCCAAAACCGATGCACAGCAACGCAGGACCCTTGGAATTGTCCGCACCTCGGAAGCCAGAGGCTATTATATCGACATTTTCCGCTCCAGGCGGAATGATGGCGCGGATAAAAAGAACGAATATATTTATCGCAACGTCGGGCAGTCCCTGCGGTTGTTCGATACCCATGGAAAGCCATTGCTCATGAGATCGACCGATGAGCTGGGCACGGAATCGGGTGATGTGGTGGGCTATAATTATTTTGAGGATAAACAAGTTGCTCAGCACCGTGGCGATTTTGTGGGGATCTTTTTGGCTGAGTTGAAGACGTCGAAGGCGGTCTGCATGGGTCTGTGGATGAAAGGCTATCCCGGCCGTACGATCTTTTCCGTTAAATCGCCCGTTTCCCGTGCGGTCAGCAAAGGTTCGGTGCCGCGTGAATTGCAGCAACTTCCCGTGCCAACACTCATCGTCCGCCAAGAGGGCGAGGCCTGGAGTCGGCCATTTGTTGCTGTGTATGAGCCATACTACCAAGCCGACGGGGGCGCCTTGAAAAAGATCCGGACTTTGGAACCGCGTAACCCCGCGGGAAACTTTGTCGGGATCGCCGTTCAGACGAAAGAAGACGGCACTCAATATATTTTCAACCATACCGACGATTCAGCCAAAGTTTTGGTGCAGGATATGATCTTTTTAGGAAACTACGGGATCATTTCGGTGGGTAAACAGGGCATCGAGTCCTTCTATCTTGGCCGGGGCCGCGCGCTGATTAAGGATGGCATGGGGATCGATGGCCAGGGCGAGGTGGTGCGTGCATCGCTAGAGAAGGTGGACGATAAATGGTTCTATAGTTCCGACCAGGAGATTGTGGTCAGTATGGATGGGAAAAAAGTCATATTACCTGCGGCCCAACACCGTGAAGTGGTGTTCCCGTGAGCCGGTCTGAAAATAAATTGCTAGGAGAACTGCTCGCCAGTCGGAAGAGGCGGATTGGTGCAGTGCTGGTGGGGGTCACGCTAAAGGCCGCACCATTCTGGCTGGTGCCGACGGTGCTGGTGGGGCGGATGATCGACCTCGCGAGTGCAGAAAATCCAGAGGTTAAAAAACTGCTGATCTATGCGGGTTTAGCCATCTTTCTCTACCTTCAGAATATTCCCGCGGCCATATTCTATATGGCCAATTTGGTTCATCTAACCCGTGGCATCGGGCGGGATCTGCGGATTCGGATTTGTCGCCAACTTCAGGTGCTTTCACTGCATTATCACAGCCGGAATAGCATTGGTTCATTACATACTAAATCTATTCGCGATATTGAATTGATCGAGCAACTTCCCAAGTTGGCTGCGGAGCAGGGCTTTGGTTTTTTGCTCGGACTGCTATTTTCTGGAGTGGCCATCTGGATCAGCAAACCTGAAGCCCTGCTCTTTTTTCTTTTTGCAGTTCCAGTCTGTGCATTGATCACCAGTTTTTTCCGAAAGAAGCTCAATATCAGTGCCAGTAATTACCGAAAAAGTATGGAAGGCATGAGTCTGCATCTCAATGAGATGGTCACGATGATGCCAATCACCCGCGCGCACGGAGTTGAAGACGAACAGCTTCGCAGTGTTGAAAGCGGGATCCATTCCGTGTTCAAGAGCGGGGTGCACTTTGATAAACTAACCCAGTTGTTCATGGCGGTAAGTTGGGTGGCCATGGGGGTCATGCAGGTGCTGTTTTTTACCGGCGCGATGTATGCCTGCTTTAAAGGGCAGATCTCTGTGGGTGATGTGGTCATGCTCAATGGATTTTTTCTAACCTTGTCGAACAGCCTCTCGAATCTGCTCACATTTGTGCCGCAACTATTGCAGGTGCGAGAGTCGATGGTCTCGATTGCGGAAGTGCTTAGTGCGCCGGATCTGGAAGAGAATAATGGTAAGCCTGCCTATGAAACCGTGCTCGGCGCATTTTGTTTGGAGCGAGTCGGGTTTTCGTATCCATCGACCGACGCCCCGGCCGTTTGTGACTTTTCGCTCAATATCGAAGCGGGATCATCGCTGGCGATTGTAGGGCCCAGTGGGTGTGGTAAGTCGACGCTGCTTTCGCTGTTGCTCGGTTTTGTTCGACCGGACTCCGGTCGAATCTTGCTCGATGGAAAAGACATGCAGACAATGGATCTACGGAGTTTCCGCAAGCAAGTTGGTGTGGTGACGCAGGATCCGGTATTCTTTTCCGGCTCGATTTTTGAGAACATTGCCTATGGCAGTGAACATGTGACGCGTGAGCTGGTGCTGGATGCCTTGGAAAAGGCGTATGCCCTTGAGTTTGTTCATGAATTGCCCCATGGGCTGGATGAACGGCTTGGCGTGAATGGCGTTCGACTGTCGGGTGGGCAGATGCAGCGCCTATCCATTGCCCGTGCCATTGTGCGCAATCCCAAAGTCCTGATCCTGGATGAAGCGACGAGCGCGCTGGATATGGATTCGGAACATCATATTCAGTCCGCACTCGATGCGCTCATGAAGAATCGCACCACCTTAATTGTTGCCCACCGCATCTCAACGGTTAAAAATGCCGACCGGATTGCCGTGCTCGATCAGGGCCGCTTGGTCATCTGCGATGCTCCTGAATCGCTGCTGCAGCACGACAATTTCTACAGCCGGGCGGTTCAGTCAGCCGCAGGGGGGTAAGTCTGCTCTTCACGGACCCACTCATACCCTTTTGAGATGAGGTGCGGGATAAGGTAGGTGCTTCCGCAAAGGCATCGGGAGCGCAGAGAAATTCAGCGGGAGACGCGGAATATACCGGTACCGCGGGTCATATTCTTCTCAGAACGAACCCTACCGGTGGAGGAGGCTTTGTTATTGGAACGTTCATTGCTGACGCTACAGGAATCCAGAATATTTCAGTATATGGAAATAGAAATAGTGATTTAACTCAGAACCTGAGTGCTAATACGGGCGGATTCAATGCGCTTCAGCTTCGGGCGATTCCGGAGCCGGCTACGCTGGGGCTGTTTGGCGTGTTCGGAGGAACAATGTTCTTTATCCGCCGCCATTTCAGAGCTTAATACGCATCAAAAAAAAACAGTTAAAAACTGCGTCTCCATGGAGGCGCAGTTTGTGTGTAGAGTGGTGGGCCGTAGCGTCTGTCCGCTACGCGGAATCATTCCGGTTTAGCTCCCTGATTTTTCATGGGGGATTGGGAATGAATGGTGAAAAATTACCGGTCGCATTTGTCCGGAAGCATGGAACCATCGGTCCATTGGCCTTCAATAAGGATTTCGTTGCGGATGGTTGGGATTCCGAGGCATTGTTCGTTAAGCAGGGCGATCAAGGTGCGGATGGCGGTGCGCCCGATCTCTTCCGGATTCTGGTTGATGCCCGCATTGATCTGGGTGTCATGAATGCTGGTGGTTGCCAATGCAATATCCCTGGGAACTGCAATGCCCATTTCTTTCAGGTAGTCCGGGAGCTGCATATTATCAGTTAAGATGGCATCGGGCTCCTGATCCTGAATCCATTGCTTAATGCGTATTTTTCGAGGGTGAGAATCTTCACCAAGAGAAAGTCGGAGGAAGGGGAGGCGCTGATGTTCCGGCAAAGAGAGCTGGGCAATGGCTGCTCCGCCGCAGAAGGTTTTGGTCGGGGAGTCATCGCTGATAAAACCAATGCGCTGATATCCTTTTTCGATGATGTGCTCAAAAGCCAATATCGTATTTCGAGTCTGGGCACTGGTTATATAGTGTGCTTCAGGATACGCCGTACTCCGCCCAAATCGAACAACGGCATACTCTTCCCAGGGCATTTCTGCAAAATCAGCATCGGTGTCGCTGAATTGTGGCCGGCAAAGTGCGGCCAGCAAAATGCCCTGAATGTTGCGGGTCTTAAAGATGGTGTTCATCCGCGCAAACGACAGTTGTGTGGTTGCAAAGGATTCCAAATTAAATCCCATTCGTTTGGCGGCTGCGGCTGCCCCTTGCCAGTACAGATCAAACTCATGCATGGAGCGAAGGCGTTTCGGATCGTGGTACGGGTTGATCCACGCCAACGTGGCTTGAACCGTTTTGTTCTGGGTGTTCTGGCGGTAGTGGTTTAATGCCGAAAGCATCGGATCGGGGCTATACCCTAGTTCTGCTGCCTTTTGGCTGACCTTTAGCCGGGTCTTCGCTGAAATTTTCGGATTATTACGCAACGCCAATGAGACGGTCATGCTGGAAACACCACAGGCTTCAGCAATGTCAGACATGGTAATTCGTGGTTTTTTAGACCCTCCGCTTTTCACGTACGTCTCCTCCTTTTGACAAAAATGGGCGAACCTGCACTGTGGAGGAAGTGTAGGCTGTGCCAAATGCGAGAACGAGCACGAACCTAAGAAATGCGCCCAATTTTTTTGAAAGGAATGGGCTGAAATCGAGAGGGGTCGGGAATAAAGGAATTTATAAAAAGCAGTAGACCTGAAGAGCGCAGTGCTTTGGTCGACGATTGAAGCCGTTCATTCATCACCTGCTAAATAAAAAACACACCAGGCTCGGTGTCGTTGAGCCGGGTGTGTTCATGGAGTGGATTGCTGTATTAGACCATCAATTTTCGGCGAATGAGTAGCAGTCCGCCTCCCATGATGCCCATTAAGCCCAGCGTGGACGGTTCTGGGATGACTTCGAGGGTGAGATTATCGAATCCAGCTCCTTGAGAACCATTGCCATTGATGAAGATGGCCAGACCATGGTTGTCGTAGGTTCCATCAACCCATCCCCTAACGACCGAGGTGAAATCCACCGAGATGTCGCTTACCGTTGGGGATGTATTCAAAATATCGGCTATGAGCACTTGAACATCCTCAGCATTCAGGGTTTGGCTACTGTTGTCGAAGGCGTAGCTGAAAAGAGGATTGTTGTTGCCGCTAGTATCCCACGCCGTTGTGATCCGGCCGACGGATGCCGCGCCAGAACTATTGACTGTGTTTAGCCGGAACGTGTAGTCGGTAACCAGCGAGGCACTGAACCCTGGGTCATTCACCTCTTCGAGCGTAAGTCCACTGATATCGAACTTGAAGAAGGTGACCACGCTGCGGCCATCCGTCGTACTGTAGCCTGACCGCTGACGGGCCTCGAAAGGGTCGACGGTGCCTGCTTGGATCTCGTTCATGGCCGGTTCCGTTGTTAGGACGGAAACCTTGATGATATCAGTCGGTGTGAATGACACGATGGCTGCCTGAACGCCGAAGGTGGTGACGATGAGGCAACAGAGTATGCTTCCGTATTTTTTCATTTATTTCTCCTTTTATTTTATAAAGGCATGGTGTTCATGCCCTCCCTAAAAAAATAGATAAATTGTAAATCGCTACTCATGGCCCTTGCAGATCGTGGATCCATAAGTGGAGACGTTTTCTGTTTCAAGTAGTCGTACCTTACGAATGGAAAGTTTATGCGCCAGTATTCCGTGGGTTTATCCATAAA
>JBAHZW010000117.1:0-8347 GCA_037132835.1 Colwellia sp.
TAAAATACAAGCGATAGCCACTACGGCAGAAGAACAGAGTATGACAACGGCGGAAGTTGCCAGAAATACCGAGAGTGTATCAAGCGTAGCTCTTCAAATTGAAGCAAGTATTAGTAACGTGGTTAACTTATCAACGACAGTAACACATGGCGCCCAGATGAAAGCAAAAGAACTGTTAGCCATGGTATAACAGTTCTTTTGTTTCCCATAACCATTTGGTTGTGTTTCCACCAATGCACGAGACTTTATTTACCTTTATTCAGTCTCGTGATAATAAAAAACCATGCCTATTTGGTTTACTCAGGAGCTCTTTTTCAGCGTCATCTTCGACGTCTCTCATCGAAGATCCATTGCTATTTAAAGACTGGATCTCCGATTAAAACACCACGGGGATGACGATCTTGAGCCAAGTGCATAGGCATGTAAAAAATTGTCTTTACAAGGTACCCATTATTATCACTTAATTTAACCTTGTGTTCGCCGCGTCTGCCTATGAGGTGAAGTCCCCTACAGTCAACAAAACTATGAACTTAAATTAGTTCCCACTCAGAGCTTGTCAGTGCTTTGAGAATAAAGTGAATTTTTTTGTGTATAGTCATTCTATATTAAAGGAATTCTGTGCGATTATCGAAGTACTGACAAACTCCCAAAGGGCGAGTTTAAAAGGCATATATGCTACGTTATTGATTTTGACAAGGGAATAACCATTCTCTTCAATCAATGCCTTGCCTCTAAGCCTTTTAAATCTCGCTGAATGGGAAGAAACTTAGTGAAATTGGTATCAGACTTCAATCTTAATACCCTTCCACTAACTAGCTGATTTAAAATTAAACAAATGGAAAGCCAGTGATACTATTTTGCTATTCCGTCATAATTAATTCATATTAAGATACTGAGGAAATGATGCTTACCAAGCATTCCGGAGTAAACTACATAGGCATGTAAAATAAAGTGTTTCAGCTCCTTCTATAATTCTCCTTTTCCTATCTTGATGGTCATCACTTACAAAAGATCCACTTACCTAGTGTCGCTTACCTGAAAGGTAATCATGTCACTATTACCATGTGAATCAATCACCGCAATTTGTTGCTCACCATCACTATCAGCCGCGTAAAAAAAGGTCTGTTTACTGGCTAAACTTTTTACAAAGCTACCATTATGATACCAATCAAGTTGCCCACTGCTTCCCAACACTGAGAAATTGATCAACGGCGGTTTATCAGTACTAACTCTTATTATTTCGGTATCCTTGGCTAAACCTACTATTTTAATATCGCCAAAATTAGGCGTCGTAAGCGTTGTACAGCGTTCGCTTTTTTTCGGTAACATTGCCGCACGGGTGAACTTTTTGGGTAACCAAGGTTCAAGTGCTTTTGGCCACAGCGCGATATACTTTTTAATTTTATCTTCAGGACAAGCAAAGTCAGTCAATAATCCCGTTGCTGTTTCTTGCCAATAAGCTTGTGGATTCATTTGCCATTGATCATGATTAATTGTTTGCAACGAATTAGGCGTTAATCCTGCAAGCGTATATGCTTGGTGTGAAATATGACATAACGCTTCAGCGGTATTTTTTTTGCTTTTACCGAGTGGCCAGCAAATCTCGGTTATGCTAACTTTTTCAGGTCTTTTAAGCCAAACATGGTCATTTTGATGAAGTACATCTGAGATATTAAATAACAGTGGTGCGGCCGTTAACCCCCCATAGTGACCCGGTTGAGGAGTACCATCAGGGCGTCCTAGCCAAACACCAAGGGTATATTTTGCACTTGTGCCAATAGCCCATGCATCTCTAAAACCATAGCTGGTACCTGTTTTCCAAGCAATGTCATTAGTCGTCCTGCGAATATTTTCACTTAATAAAGCATTCGGACGAGGGTTATCAACCAACATTTTATAGGTGATCCAAGCGGCACTTTCACTCATTAAGTAGCGCGGTGTATCAGTCACTTGTTCATTAGTGTAGCGAGGTGATAATACTTTTCCTTGATTGGTTAAGCTTGAATAAGCTTGCACTAATTGCCACAAACTAATACCTGTACCGCCAAGCGCAATAGATAAGTTCGGCTTTGCTGCTTTAGGTAACGTTAATGTAATGCCTGCTGATGCTAATTGATTATAAAAATTTTGCGCACCTAAGTGCTCAAGCACTTGTACGGCAGGTACATTTAATGATCGTTGTAAAGCGCTTTGCACACTCACAGGGCCACTGAACTGACCCGTAAAATTTTCCGGTTTGTAATCAGAATAATAACGAGGGCTATCGTTAAGCAAGCTATGCGAATGAATTAAACCTTTATCAATTGCGCTGGCGTATATAAACGGTTTTAAGGTTGACCCCGGTGAGCGAATAGCGCTGATCATATCAACATCACTAAAACGAGATTTATCATTAAAATCAGCCGAGCCGATATAAGCTTTTACTGTGCCGTCTTTATTATCGATGACCAATACGGCAGCAGAGCTTTTATCCGGTTGGTTACTGATAAAATTTCTTAAGTGATCTTCAAGGCCGATTTGTAAATCATAATCGATTGTACTGTTAATTTTTTTTTGCTGTGGAAATGCTTGTATTAACTTTCTTGCCAGTAAAGGCGCGTAGTTAGGTCTGCTTGGTTTAGCCGCATACACTTGTTCTTGCTGCGCATTTTTTATGATGGCATCTGACCAGACTTGCTGACTGGCTATGCGTTTTAGTACTTTATTACGTGCTTTTTCAGCTCTTTGTGGGTAACGGTCAGGGCGTATTCTTGATGGACTTTGTGGTAATACCGCAAGTAACGCTGCTTCAGCATGGCTAAGTTGCTTTGCAGGTTTGCCTAAATAAGCCTGACTTGCCGCTTCAACACCTTCAACCGTACCGCCAAAAGGAGCGTAGTTTAAATAGAGCGTTAAAATTTCTTCTTTCGACAAGCTCAATTCCAATTGAAACGTGCGTAATATTTGTACTAATTTACCCGAAAGAGTGCGCCGATGCGGGTGTAAAATACGCGCAACTTGCATACTCAGGGTTGACCCACCAGAAACGATACAAGCACAACGCAGGTTTAAATATAAAGCGCGTAATAACGACACTGGATTTACGCCAAAATGAGACCAGAAATACTGGTCTTCATAGGTTAATAGCGCTTGAATATACAGTGGTGAAACTGAGTTAAGCGTCGCTTGCTGTCGCCATATGCCCTTGCTATCAGCAAAAGCGCGTAGCGCACGACCGTCATTCGCATAAACCACTTGAGCAAAGCTCTTTTCCGCTTTGGGGATATTAAGTGGATAGGCAAGATGCAGGCAGTAAAAGAATAGCAACAGGCAAGCGATAATGGTACTGAACCAAAACCGCTTAGTTCTTGCCGCCTGCTTTATTTTATAGGTTAGTAATTTCAATGCTATCTAAGGTATCGCCCACTGCATTTTTATCTGCTTGATACATATTTTCAACTAACGGAGCGGGTACTTTGTATTTTCCTGGTGTGACCGCGCGCGCTAAATAAAATAAGTAACTAGTGCCTCTGTAGCCAACATCAATGGCAGCCACATAGCGATCATCTCTAAATTCTTCATGTAGTATCTTGGTTTTCTTTTGCCATTCACTGGCGGGCTTACCATCAAAGATAATACTGTCGAGTTTAATTGCGTGACTTAAATTCTGATTCTCTAATTCTAAGCCCGCAGGTAATAAATCAACCACTAACAAGTCTGGGCTTCGACGCTCTGAATACACACGAATAGCGACTAAGACCATGTCGCCAACTTTTAACTTACGGGCATCTATCTGCTGACCTTTACTGTCGTAGTAATTACGCTCAATAGTCAATTCCCCCGTTGTCGCTTGCGGTTTTATTTTACTAATACCTTGATAGGCAAAGTTAACATACAGTCGTTCATCAGAGGTGTTCGTTAAGCTGAGCGCTTGCTGTAAATCAGTTGCTGATAATTTTTTAGCATAAGCGCCTGCTTTTTTTATCGTGGATTTCGCTTGATTAAAGCTAAGTTGCGCTTGCCACTCCTTCTGCTCACCTTGCTCTAAAGAGATGCTGGCAAGAAAAAGGGCATTGCGCTCTTGCGTGCTTAAATATTTTTTATCAGCAAGTGTTTTTGACAGTGCTAATGCTGTATCAAAGGCATAATCAAGTTGATATTGATGTTTAATTAACAAGTGAATTATCAACGCCTGATCTCGAATAACAGAGCCATAATCACTTAAATATTTAGTGCCTCGCTCAAGCACTACGGCTTTATCAAACAGGCTTTGGCTATTAACGTCATCCCCTTGATTTTTAAGCGCCAGTGCTAAGTGGATTAACGCTAACTGACTCTCAGCATGTGCACTTTTTCGCTTAGCCAGATCGCGTAATTTAGCAAGCGACGCTTTATTGTGGCGAGATAAAACATAACCCGCATAAGCACGGTAAGCAAAGTCGTAATGTTTAGCTGATTCTGACCAACGATTGGTATAGCTACCATTTTGATTGGCTAAGTACGTGGTTAAGCGATCCATTGTTTTTTGGTATTGTTTGCGATTAACTTCAATTCCTTGCTCTTTAGCATCCGTTAAAAAATCCCCCACGTAGGCAGTTAACCAGTGTTCTTCTTGGCTGGTATTGCTCCATAAACCATAACCACCGTTTTTCAGCGCTTTGGCTTGAATACGTGATAAACCATAGTTAATGCTTGCTAAGCGACCTTTATTAGTCGAATTTTTTAAATCAAGCGAGTCTAGTATTGCTTTATTCGCATATAACCATGGGTAAGTTGAACTGGTCGATTGCTCTAAACAGCCATAAGGGTATTTGAGTAAATGCTTCATTTGCTCGCGACTGTTAAATTCCACACTATTATTTACCGATAACACCGCCTCAAGCGTATCTGCTTTTAAATGAGCGTAATCACTTGGAGTAAAACTAAAAGACTGGTTTTTAGTTAACGTGGTATTTTTATATTCAATTAACGCAGGATAAGCAGACCGTACGGCGATATGCCAGCTTCTATCAATGGGATAGCCATCAACCCCTTTTACCGCTAGTGATATTGTCGAACGTCCTTCTTGGCTACCAACAGAGACAGGGTAAATTAAAGTTGTTTTTTCTTTCGCTGCTAAGGTGATCTCTTGGCGACCATTGGCATCAGTTTTGACACGGTTAAAACTCACTGGGCCTGTCGTGGTTAAAGCAACCATTAAGGTTTGCGCTTGCTCAGTAGAATTGTGTAAATCAAGGGCAAAGGTTGATTGATCATCGGTTGCTAAAAAGCGTGGCATGGCTATTTGACTAACAATAGGCGCAGCGATAATCATTTCACTCTCTGCTGAGCCAAATTTATCATCAGTAAAAGCAACCGCCATTAAGCGTACTCTGCCGTTAAAGTCGGGAATATCAAAAGCGACGCTTGCGTACCCTTTATTATCTACCGCCACTAAACCACTAAAGAGCGACAGTATTTGTACTTCAGCTTGTGCATTTTTACCGCCGCGACTTAATTCAGCATCACCACCAAACTTTTGCTTCGCTAGAGGCGCATCGTTTAATTCAATGAGGTTTTGATACATATCTCGGCTATCTACTTGAAAACGCCTTGCTTCAAAAAAGAACTGATGAATATCAGGAGTAGCAAAATCGGTTAAGCTTAAAACGCCCACATCAACCATCGCCAAGGTTAATTTAGCTTGCTGACCAGCATGGCCCTGCACTTTTACTTTGACTTGGTAGCGTTGGTTGGGATAAATTTCATCCGCTGACTCTATCGCCAGCTCAAGCTTACGTGACTCACGGTTCAAGGGTAAATGAATTAAACCGATGGCACGCGTTGGCGTAATGCGTTTTTTATTATCGCCGTACTGTAAATGTACTACCGAGGCATAAATATCATGGCGTTGCCACTGCTCATCAATGTCTATTGCCACATTAAGCCCTTCTGCAGGTATGCTAATGCGCTGAGAATAGAGCAATTTATCAGACTCTATCAGCAGCAGTGCTTCACCTGCTTTGGGTGGCACTATGCTTAATTGTGCAATATCACCGGCGTTATACGACTCTTTATCCCAAGCCAAGGAGACTTTGTCAGGACGAGCCGCTTGCGATGATGATTGATTATTCTGCCATGAGCTATACCAATCATAACCGGCAAAAAATCGCACACTGGTCATTACTTTAGTTACGGCATCGCTAATTTCTAAGCGATAGCGACCGTATTCAACAGGTAGCTCTACTTGGCTCGCTTTATTACTATTCGTATCGACAGCGCTATTGTATTCAACAAACTCACTGTCTGACCAACGATAATGCCAGCCCTCACTATTATTAAACTCCCAAAAATAACGGCGATCTTCCCTCACCAACTTAACGTCTAAGGCTGAACTTGCTGTTAATTCACCCTGTGCATTGGTGGTAACAACATCAAAAGTGACTCGGCTATCGTGCTCTGGATTATTTTTGAAATGAGGTTTAATACCAATGAGTTTATTACCCGCAATAACAGTGGTTTGATGGCGTCTTGAAATGGCTCGACCACCGGTTTCAAATAAACTGGCTTGTAACGTTACTTGTACTGGTGATTTAACCTTAGCCCAGCGGTTTTCTATGGTAATTGCCGCTTCCCCTGTGGAACTCAGTTTTACATCGGCTAATTTATATTGTTGGTTTAGGTTTTTTTCAATAACATTACCAAACTCAAAGCCTGTTAATGTTGCAAAAGGCTCACGCTGTGGGGTAATGACAATACGTGATTCAAAGCGATTACCTGATGCTGGGGCACCATATAAGTATTCGCCTAACACCTTAACGGTTAGCTTGTCATTAAGCTGATAAAGTTTAGCTATTTCACCTTGGTTGAAAGAAAGCTTTAAGCGTTCGGGTAAAAACTCCTCTACTTTAAATTTATAGCTCGTTAATACATTTTCATATTTACGAATTTCTAGCAGCCAAGTGCCTGTTTTTGCATTCTTTGGAATAGTAAATTGCTGATGAAAATAACCATCGCTGTCACTACGCCAAGTAAAGTCTTTAGCCGTTTGTCCACTGGGGTCTTTAATACTCGCTTTCAGGGCTGCTGCCTTAATACGTTGACCGTCTTGATTTCGCAGTAAGGCGTTAAAGTCAATCAATTCACCCGGACGATACAGATCACGAGCGCTGTAAATAAAGATTTCATCGGCAGAAAAAGGGCGTTGTGCCAGAGTAAATTCAGATAAATCCAATGCGGGTCCCCTAAGAGAAACGACCGAAAAAGAGTCCCCTGAATGAGCAACAATATATCTAGCACCACTTTTTGTTCTTAATGTACCTAAGCCCTCTGGAGAACTTTTAAATTGATCTATTTGTTTACCGTTATTATCTAATAAGGTGACTTTTACTGCTGACAGTGGTTTTTGATCGGTTAAGCTATTTAAAGCAACTTCGAGTTGATTTTTATAAACACGGACATGCATGCCTATATCGGTCACCATAAAATGAGTCATTGAAATATCATTGTAAACATCGTTTGGTTCAGTCATTACCGCGAGGTAAATACCAGCGGAGGATAAAGATTCAATATCTTGGATCGGCAAATTAAAAGTACGACGTTTATTTTTTTGGCCATTAAACTGGTAGCGTGCTGAATAAACTTGCTCTGCACGGCTAATACTCTGTTGTGCGTAATAACGGTATACTTTATTTTGAAAAGAGCTTTTATTAGTTAGAAATTGCACAACTTGATCTTCAGGCACTTTAAAGTAATCTACATTAACTTCTTTGATGTTAACGAGTTCAATGGGTAGACCATTATGCTGTTTTAAGGGTAAAAAAGAGCCCTTACTGGCAAAATTATAACTGGCAATTATCGGACGCGTTTTTATTTCTTTAACTGAATCTTTTTCTAATTTTGAGTTATTATTTGCGCTCAGCCCTTTGTAAACCGTTAATTTATAATTACTTGATGGTTCAACAAAAGGAAAATAAATCACCTTGTTATTTTTAGACAGAACGATACTGTCATCAACATTAGCACCAGACTTGTCTGTCAGTGAAAAATAATCATCGTGTTTTAGTTCAGGGTTGAGCGGTGCAGATAAAGTAACCGCTAGCGCATTGCCGCCATCAAAACTACGTTCGGCAATATCCAAGACCTCAATTTGTCGGTCGCTATCATCTTGAAATATTTTGTCTTTAACAAGGTCACTATCATCTTGGCTGGGGGCATCGATTGTGCTTTTTTGATTAAGTTCTTCTGCACTGACTAATGTTTGCGTTTTATTTTCAGTAGCAGTATTTGCCGGTTGTTCAGAGCAAGCACTAAGTAAAAAAAGCAAAGCTAATATTGCCTTTAACTTTGTTAATCCTTTCGCCATGTGATTTACCTCTTGGTTAGATAA
>JBAHZW010000034.1:0-12138 GCA_037132835.1 Colwellia sp.
AGCTAAAAATGATAATCCCTCCTGTAACCTATTAACACTCACCACTACTGGGGCGATCCAACTGAACCATTCCCCGGAGAGCTATCAATTATTACCTGAAAGCCGATTTGGTTTTATTGGTATCTGGTTGCTTATGATACCAAGTAGGGGATCAGCCATGTATTCCAGTAAGATCGTAAAACCAATCCCCAAACAGTTATTTATATTTAGAGACAGTGTTAATGCACAAGACTATTCCCGCATTAGCAACGTTATAAACCAGTTATAACCACCGGCCTATTCACTTGGCTCAGTATCGTCATCCCCGTGGTGTTTTAATCGATGTATGTTTCTAAAGCGTAATGGATCTTCGATGAGAGACTTCGAAGATGACGCTTATAAAGCGTTCCTGACTATACTACATAGGCATGTATAACAATGCATTAAATGAACTGCCTTTACCCGTTCGGCACCAGTATGGTCGGTTTTGCTGTGGGCAATAAATCGGGGTAATCTAGTGTGTAATGTAAACCTCTGCTTTCTTTTCGTGCCATCGCACACTTTATGATGAGTTCGGCCACTTGTACTAGATTTCTTAATTCAAGTAAGTTATTACTCACTTTAAAATTCTGGTAGTAGTCTTCAATCTCCCTTTGCAGTAACTCAACACGATGCAAAGCGCGTTCAAGGCGTTTAGTTGTTCTAACAATCCCTACATAATCCCACATAAATAACCTCAGTTCGTGCCAATTATGCTGAATCACCACTTCTTCATCTGAATCAGTCACGCGGCTCTCATCCCAACGGGGTAATGCTAGATACTTGTTGTCTTGTATTAAGGTTTTACTGATTTCTATCGCAGCTGCGCGAGCAAATACAATACATTCAAGTAGAGAGTTACTCGCTAAACGGTTTGCCCCGTGCAGTCCTGTATAGGACATTTCACCAATAGCATATAACTGGTCAATATCTGTTCTTCCCTGCTTGTCTACCATAACCCCCCCGCAGGTATAATGTGCAGCAGGCACTATAGGTATAGGTTGTTTTGTGATGTCTATGCCTAAAGACATGGTTTTTTCATAAATGGTTGGGAAATGCTGTTTGATAAAGTCTCTGGATTTATGACTTATATCAAGGTACATACAATCGGCACCTAGGCGCTTCATTTCATAATCGATTGCACGGGCAACAATGTCTCGCGGTGCGAGCTCTGCACGTTCATCAAAATCGGGCATAAAACGGCTACCATCTGGGCGTCTTAACTTTGCACCTTCTCCGCGAAGGGCTTCGGTAAGTAAAAAAGTACCTGCAGACGGGTGGAATAAGCAGGTAGGGTGAAATTGATTAAATTCCATATTTGCTACCCGACAACCAGCCCGCCAAGCCATAGCAATACCATCACCACTGGCAACATCAGGATTAGAGGTATATTGATAAACTTTGCTGGCACCACCAGTGGCCAAAATAATTTTTTTAGCGTGGATACTCTCTACTTTTTCTGTATTTCTATTCCAGATATAGGCGCCAATACAATGTTTGGCTTGCTTGTCTTTAGTGCTAGGTTGGCAAATAAGATCAATCGCATTGAAACGTTCAAATATGCGAATACGAGAATGTTTTTTTACCTGATCCGATAACGTAGTTTGAATGGCTTGACCTGTTGCATCAGCAGCATGCAAAATTCTGCGATGGCTATGTCCACCTTCACGGGTTAAATGATAACGTTCTTCACCCTCATTTTTTTGTTCTTTATCAAACTTTACCCCCTGTTTTATTAACCACTCTAGACTCGCTTTAGCGTTCTTAGTGGTAAAGTGCACAGTTTCTTCGTCACATAATCCTGCGCCAGCAACAAGGGTGTCTTCAACGTGAGATGCTACGGAATCATTGATATCAAATACTGCGGCAATGCCACCTTGCGCATAAAAGGTTGCCCCTTCGTTTAATGGCCCCTTGCTTAAAATAACGACATCGGCACTTTTCGCTAGATGAAGCGCTAAGGTTAATCCTGCCGCGCCACTACCAATAATTAGTACATCACAATTATTTTGTTTTGTCATACTTTGGAATTAATTCGATGGTTAGATCGAATATATAAGTAAATAGGTTTAGGGTATTCTATAATATAGCCACCATACTTCAAAGAGCAATTTGCATATTGAAGTATGATGGGTATATCTAAATAAAGCCGCCAGATAATAGAGCTTAATTAATTTCTGGTTAGCCGTAACCGCATTGCTCAATAACTAAAATAACTTTAATGCTAAAAAATCGAAAATAAAAAGAACTATTTTTAAAAGTGTTAGTCTTACCTTATGCCTTTGTTATGAGCCAATGGAAAATATGAGTACAAATCAATTGTCAGTGTTAAAAGATATGGCTCAAAAGAGCGAACCCAATATTGACCAACAATTAGTTGAGCGGGTTCAACGTGGTGATAAAAGCGCCTTCAACCTACTGGTGACTAAATATCAACATAAAGTTGCTAATTTGGTGAGTCGCTATGTTAAAAATCAAAGTGACGTCCCCGATATTGTTCAAGAAGCCTTTATTAAAGCATACCGAGCATTACCTAATTTTAGAGGGGAGAGTGCTTTTTATACTTGGCTGTACCGCATTGCGGTAAATTGTGCAAAAAACCACAGTGTCGCTCTGAATCGTAAGCCGCCAAGTAACGATATTGATGTAAATGACGCTGAACTTTATGACAGTGGTGGAGCCTTACGAGAAAACGCTTCACCTGAAAAAATATTACTCACAGCAGAAATTAAAAAAGTTATCTTTAGTGCGATGGAATCGCTACCTGAAGATCTCCGATTAGCAATCAACTTTCGAGAAATTGAAGGCCTAAGTTATGAAGAAATAGCGACGATAATGGAGTGTCCAGTCGGCACCGTACGGTCACGTATTTTTAGAGCGCGTGATGTGATAGACAAGAAGATAAAACCCTTGTTGCAAAGAAATAATTAAGTTAGTGATAAATCAAAATTTAACATTGTTTAACTAAGTGTAGTTAAGGTAAATATGAGTGAAATAAAATTAGAGTCAGTATCTTCATTAGTCGATAATTATACTCCGTCAACAGATGAGAATATGAGTGCGCATTTAATTGATAACATGCTCAAGGATGAAGAGTTATCAGCTACTTGGCAAAATTATCATTTAATTGGAGATGTCTTACGTGATGAGGTGCCGCAATCATTGCAGTTGGACTTAAGTCAAACTATTGCTGATGCGATTGCCCAAGAAGCAACAATATTATCGCCTAACTCTTCTACACTGACTCATACGTCAACTAATGAGTCAGTTGACGATGCAGTGTCTGCAACGAAAGAAAATGAAATTCAAACCACTAACACAGTCGTTGATGCGAGACAGCGCTTTAAAGCCAAAATAGCCAATTTGGCAAAACCGATGGGACAAGTCGCTATAGCGGCTTCTGCCGCCGCTTTAATGATTGTTGGTGTTCAGCATAATGTTGCCGATAATGATATTATCCCAAACCACGTAGTACAAACAGTACCTCTATCGGGTTATGCTAACCCGGTTAGTTTTAGTGTTCAATCACCTCAGTCTGATGTTAGCTATCAAAGTAAACAATATACACAACAAGCTATGAATGAACAGATAGCTGTCGAAAGAGTTGCTCAACAACGTCGTTTACAAGCCTTGTTAAAAGATCATAAACTCCAAGTGAAATTAGGTAGCAATATAA
Organism: Colwellia sp.; assembly: GCA_037132835.1. Taxonomy (GTDB): domain Bacteria; phylum Pseudomonadota; class Gammaproteobacteria; order Enterobacterales; family Alteromonadaceae; genus Colwellia. Next base: position 3,695 of record JBAHZW010000034.1, read on the forward strand.
AATAGCTTGATTGGCTGAATTAGTTGATAATGCTTTAATTGCTACTAAAGTTTCAGCCATTATTGACGAGAATTTATGAAATTATCAGTCCTTTTTTTATTGCTGTTAAGCTTTAATATCTCTGCGATAGCCACGGAAACTAAATCAGCGAAGCTTTGGCTAGAGCGACTTTCTCAATCATTACGTCAGCTTAATTTTACGGCTTCTTTTGTTGTGGTTAAAAACAATCATGCAGAGCCCTACCATTGGCTTCATGGTATTGCTGATAACGGGCAAGAGTTAGAAGTGTTGACTCGTCTAAATGGGCCTCGTCATGATGTACTGCGTCAAGGTGAAGTCGTTAGTTATATAGAGCCAGAACAAGAAGCCTACTCGATTAGAACAGACTATATCCGAGGTCCTATTCCCAGTGTTTTTCGTGGTGACATTAAAGCACTAGAAACCAGTTATCGTTTTATTTCAGTCGGTCGAAGTCGTATATCGGGGAGAATCGCCCAACTTGTTCGCATTGTTGCCAAAGATAAACATCGTTTTAGTTACTGGCTCTGGCTTGATCAGAAAACTGGCCTGCTTTTAAAAATGGCGGTACTGACACGACAAGGAAATTTATTAGAACAAATTCAATTTACTCACATTGAAGTGGCTGACCAGTTATCAGATAACTTAGCACAGTTACAATCTGCCGAATTACCCGAGGTTGTTTCGTTAGCTTATCAACAGCAACACAAAGATCTTTCTTGGCAAGTCGATTGGTTGCCACAAGGTTTCGCCGTAGTAAAGTCAAATCAACATAATTTAAATACATATAATCGAGGTGAAGATAGGGCTGTTGAGTTTATGTTGTTTTCAGATGGCTTAGTTGAGGTATCTGTATATGTTAACCTAAGCCAAGAACAGTTTAGAGAGCCTGAATATGCCATTGATGGTGCAACCATAGTGTATAATCATATATTACAAGGAATAGAAGTTGGTGTTGTTGGAAAAATCCCCCTTGCAACGGCTAAAAAAATTGCAGAATCAATAATGCCTAACGTTGATAAGACGAAAAAAAATAACCTTCCAAGCACACCAAACCCAGTGATAGAGCGCCAAGATGATTAAAGAATTGGCTAATGTTGTCGCTATTGATGCAGCGACAATTACGGTGACAAGTCAAATAAAATCAACTTGCAGTGGCTGTGCGCAAGTAGATACCTGTGGCAGCGGGCAAATTGCTAAAGCGTTACCTCAAGCTAAACTTACCTTAACTTTACCCTATGATTTTAATACCCTTGGCAAGGTTAAGCACGGTGACTGTGTGGTATTAGCTTTACCCGAAAAATACATGCTATCAAGTGCTGCTCAAGTTTACTTATTACCTTTACTTGGTTTGCTCACTTTCTCAGCCGTAGGGCAATTTCTTTTAAAGCAGCACATATTACCCCATGAATTATTTGCTTTAGGCTTTGGTCTTACTGGTGGGTATTTAGGTTACCGCTTTGCTAAATATCAACAACAACAGGGTAAGCAAAGTGAAAAGTTACAACCTAAAATTATTGAAGTTATTGAAATTAGTCCTTCGTTAGATCTAAGTAAATAAACGCCCTACTACTTATGAGTCTTTACGGCTTGAAACAAAAGATATCTGAACAAAAGATAGCCCCAAGGCAGTAAATTCGTTAAAATCACGCCATTATATTATTTAAACGTTGCTTATTTGACCGCCCTTTATGAAAAACATTCGAAATTTCTCAATTATTGCTCACATCGACCATGGTAAATCAACACTTTCTGACCGCCTTATTCAACATTGTGGTGGTTTGCAAGAACGTGAAATGGAAGCCCAAGTTCTTGATTCAATGGATATTGAACGAGAGCGCGGCATAACAATTAAAGCACAAAGTGTTACGTTAGATTATAAAGCGAAAGATGGCGAAATTTACCAATTAAACTTTATTGATACGCCAGGGCATGTTGATTTTTCTTATGAAGTCTCACGGTCTTTAGCCTCTTGCGAAGGTGCGTTACTTGTTGTTGATGCGGGTCAAGGGGTTGAAGCGCAAACTGTAGCGAATTGCTATACCGCCATAGAAATGGATTTAGAGGTGATTCCTATTTTGAATAAAATAGATTTACCACAAGCAGATCCTGACCGTGTTTGTGAAGAAATTGAACATATTATCGGTATTGATGCAACGGATGCCGTTACCTGCTCAGCTAAAACAGGTGTTGGTATTGAGGATGTTTTAGAGACTATCGTTAAAAACATTCCTCCTCCCGAAGGAAGTAGTGAAGCACCATTACAAGCGCTCATTGTTGATTCATGGTTTGACAATTACCAAGGCGTTGTGTCACTGGTTCGAGTGATGAATGGTGAGGTTAAAAAAGGCGATAAAATGTTGGTGATGTCTACTGGACAAGTTCACCAAATTGATAAAATAGGTGTTTTTACACCTAAACAGGTTGAAACTGGCCTATTAAGAACGGGTGAAGTAGGCTTTATTATTGCGGGAATTAAAGAGATTCATGGTGCGCCAGTCGGTGATACCATCACTCTTTCTAAAAAAGAGGCTGCGCAACCTTTGGCTGGTTTTGCAAAAGCACATCCGCAAGTGTATGCGGGGATTTTTCCGATAAGTTCCGATGATTATGAAAATTTCAGAGATGCTTTGAATAAATTGAGCCTCAATGATGCCTCCTTATTTTTTGAGCCAGAAAACTCATCGGCATTAGGTTTTGGTTTTCGTATTGGTTTCCTTGGCATGTTACACATGGAGATTATTCAAGAGCGTCTTGCGCGGGAATATGATCTTGATTTAATTACTACCGCGCCAACGGTAAACTATGAAATTGCTTGTACCAATGGCGATTTATTATCCATAGATAACCCCGCCGATTTACCTGCCGTTAATAATATTGATGAAATTCGTGAGCCTATAGTACAAGCGAATATTTTAGTGCCGCAAGAGTATTTAGGCAATGTTATTACCTTGTGTATAGCAAAACGTGGTGTGCAAAAAGATTTGATTTATCATGGTAATCAAGTGGCCGTAACTTATGAGTTACCTATGGCGGAAGTGGTCATGGACTTTTTTGATAAACTTAAATCAACGAGTCGTGGATATGCGTCACTTGATTATCACTTTGTCCGTTTCGAGGTTGCGGATATGGTGCGTGTTGATGTCATGATTAATGGCGATCGCGTTGATGCCTTAGCTATGATAACCCATCGCAGTAACTCTGCACCTCGGGGCCGCATGTTGGTTGATAAACTTAAAGAGCTTATACATCGTCAAATGTTTGATATCGCCATTCAAGCAGCGATAGGTAATAATGTTATCGCCCGTACCACGGTAAAACAACTACGTAAAAACGTAACGGCCAAGTGTTATGGTGGTGATATTAGTCGTAAGAAAAAACTTTTACAAAAGCAAAAAGATGGTAAAAAGCGTATGAAGCAAGTGGGCAATGTTGAAGTGCCGCAAGAAGCGTTTTTAGCTGTTCTGAAGCTTGATAACTAATTTTAGCCGTTAAGTAATTGACAAAGAAGCAATAAATTAGACGTTTTTTGCTAACACTTTAACCCTATATAGGTTTTAACCTAATAGGATTGTAAAACAGGAATAGTATGGCCGTTTATTTTTCGATTATCTTAGTGGTAATTACTGTATTAACAGGATTTGTTTGGTTTGCAGATAAATTTTATTTGGCACCGCAACGTAAGTTAAAAGCGGTTAACGCGCAAGCTTCCGCTAAAGCATTATCTGCTGCTGAAATAACCCCTGAAGCCTTAGCAACGTTAACTGAGCCATCGCCTCTGGTAGATACCGCAGTACAAATTTTTCCCGTTATAGCTTTTGTTTTAATTTTACGATCTTTTATATATGAACCCTTTCAAATACCCTCGGGCTCAATGATGCCGACATTACTTGATGGTGACTTTATTTTAGTGAATAAATTCAACTATGGCTTAAAAGATCCCGTAACAAGACACAAGTTCTTTGAAAATGGTTTACCTGAGCATGGCGATGTTATTGTGTTCAAGTTCCCGGAAGACCCGAGAATTGATTACATCAAGCGTGTCATTGGTTTACCGGGTGATCGCATTATTTATCGAAATAAATCACTGTATATTAAACGCGCTTGCCAAGATGCCGATGTTAAATGCCCAGATTTTGAACAAATACAACAAAAATTCATTGGCAAGTATGAAGGCCCTGATGCGGAACTTGGTATGAATGAATTTGAATCTGAGATGTTAAATAAAAATCATAAAATATTAAATGACAGTCAAACCTTATCCAGAGTATCCCACTATTTCCAGCAAGCCGGAACGGTAGCCGATGAGTTTTTAGTGCCCGCGGGACATTATTTTGTGATGGGCGATAATCGTGATAACTCTTTGGATGGACGTTTTTGGGGCTTTGTACCCGAAGAAAATCTGGTAGGTGAAGCCGTAGCTATCTGGATGAGTTTTGATTTTAATCGAAGCGAAGATAGCTTTCTCCCCCATTGGTTGCCAACAGGTGTGCGTTTCTCACGCATTGGCGCTATCATTTAACAGGACTACTTTTTTAACATGGTACATAGAGCAGTATTTTGAAAATTAATCCACATGATCTCGCGAGATTAACCAAAAAATTGGGTTATGAATTTAATGAGCCAAAATTATTAGTGCAAGCACTGACTCACCGTAGCGCCAAAGGCCCTCATAACGAAAGGCTTGAGTTTTTAGGTGACTCAATTTTAGGTTTTGTTATTGCTGAGGCGCTTTATAATAAGTTTCCAAAACATGATGAAGGTGACCTTACCCGTATGCGATCTAGTTTAGTTAAGGGCGTTACTTTAGCTGAAGTGGCTAGAGATTTTAGCTTAGGTGAATGTTTGATCTTGGGTCCTGGTGAGTTAAAAAGTGGAGGCCATCGTCGTGAGTCTATTCTTGAAGATGCTATTGAATCTATTATTGGTGCTGTTTATCTAGATTCTACTATGGGACGCTGTAAAGAGTTAATTTTAAGCTGGTTTGAAAAACGCTTAACCGTGATAAAACCCGGTAATGAACAAAAAGATCCAAAAACTCGCTTACAAGAATTTTTACAAGGAAGGAAAATTGCTTTACCTAGCTATGATGTGATTGAAACTACCGGACAGTCTCATAACCAAGAGTTTACCGTTCGATGTCAAACATCAGTGATCAGTGAGGTGGTTATCGCCAAAGGAACTAGCCGCCGAAAAGCAGAACAAGCAGCGGCACAGCAGATCCTTGCCTTAATTAATAAAGATAATGTCGCAAAAAAAAAGTTCACCCCGTAAGGTGAACTCATCAATAGCAAAAAATCAGCACAAGAAATTAGCACGAGAAATTAAAAATGCACGATAAAAGTTTAAAGACCTATGCTGGCATAATTGCTATTGTTGGTCGCCCAAATGTTGGTAAATCCACATTGCTAAATGCCTTGTTAGGGCAAAAAATTAGTATTACCTCTAAAAAACCGCAAACAACTCGGCATCGTATTTTAGGGATCTTGACCGAAGAAAACAGGCAAGCAATATTGGTGGATACTCCCGGTTTACATAAGGAAGAAAAACGAGCCATTAACCGATTAATGAATCGTGCTGCTAGCAGCTCTATTGCCGAAGTTGAGCTAATCATGTTTTTAGTGGAAGGCACTCATTGGACTGAAGATGACGACTTGGTGCTATCTAAGGTCAAACAAAGTGGTACACCCTGTATTTTGGTCGTTAATAAAACCGATAACATCACCGATAAAGATGATTTGTTGCCTCACCTGAAAAAATTAGGTGCTCTGCATGAATTTCGAGATATTGTACCTATTTCGGCAAGTAAAGGGCATGGTGTAGATACCATTCGCCAATTATGTTTGGCTTCACTGCCTGAATGTGCGTTTTGGTTTCCAGAAGATCACATTACCGATCGCTCTAGCCGTTTTATGGCTTCGGAAATTATTCGTGAAAAGCTTATTCGCTTTACGGGTGACGAATTACCTTATTCAATCACGGTAGAAATAGAGCAATTTAAAATGGATGATAAAGGCATTATTCATATTAATGCACTTATTTTAGTTGAGCGAGAAAGTCAAAAACGTATGGTCATTGGTAACAAAGGAGATCGTTTAAAAACCATTGGTCAAGAAGCTAGGCGTGACATGGAAAACTTATTTGATAGTAAAGTCTTTCTTGAGACTTGGGTAAAAGTGAAATCAGGCTGGGCAGATGATGAGCGAGCTTTACGCAGTTTAGGTTATGGCGATGATTACTCTGGCTAGCTGGAATGTGCTAAATGTTTGAACAAAATGCATTTGTTTTACATAGTCGACCATACCGTGAAAATCAGCTGTTAGTTGACTTAATAACAGAACAAGAAGGTAAAGTGACCGCCTCTGTTTTTGTTGGTCAATCTAAACGCTCTATTAAGAAGGGGCTAATTCAGCCTTTTTTACCCTTAAAAATAATGTTGAAAGCTCAAGGTGATTTTAAACTGATCAAGCAAGTAGATGCCTTGGGTAAATCACTGCTTTTAGTTAAACATCGTTTATTTAGTGCCTTCTATCTCAATGAACTCTTAATCCGCTTGTTAGCCGAACAAATAGCTTGTCAGCAACTTTTCGCACAATATAAAATCACCATTTCGGCTTTAGCTGAAGGTGAAAAAATAGCGCCACAACTACGTCAATTTGAATTGGCTTTACTCGCAGAGTTAGGCTTGTCGTTTGACTTTTCTCCTGTCTTTGAGCACGATGTTCATTACTTTTATTATATTGCTGAGCAGGGCTTTGTTCCTGTTTATGAAAAGTTCCCTAAAAATAGAGACCCGTTTTTTGCTACAGTACATCTGCAAGTCATTGCTCAAAAAGGCTCATCAAGTAAAAGCGAGATGAGTGCTGAAGTCGCTAACACTTTTAAGTTATTGATGAGACATATTATTAATCAGCTGTTAGGAAATAAACCTTTAAATAGCCGTAAACTTTTCATCCGTAAAGTATAACTATTAGCGTTTTGCATAACGGCTCACTATTCTAAATAAATAAATAAATAAATAAAATAAAATAAAATAAGAAAGAGATTAAAATGACTGAATTACTATTAGGTGTAAACGTTGATCATATTGCCACGTTGAGACAGGCTCGTGGAACAACTTATCCTGATCCCGTTTATGCGGCTAGTGTTGCTGAGCATGCTGGAGCCGATGGCATTACCGTTCACTTACGTGAAGACAGGCGTCATATTCAAGACAGAGATATCCATTTATTAAAACAAACCCTACAAACACGTATGAATTTTGAAATGGCGGTTACTGATGAAATGGTGGCCATTGCCTGTGATGTCAAACCAGCATTCTGTTGTTTGGTGCCAGAAAAGCGAGCAGAGCTAACGACTGAAGGTGGCTTAGATGTTGTTGGTCAATTCGATAAAGTCGCTATGGCTATAGAGAAACTCACCGCCGCAGGTATCACGGTAAGCCTTTTTATTGATGCTGATAAAGCTCAGATTGATGCTGCCCTAGCGACTAAAGCGCCTTATATAGAAATTCATACTGGTCATTATGCTGACTTGACTGCAGAGGCTGAGCAGAAAATAGAGCTTGAACGGCTAATTGTCGGGATTAAGTATGCCCATAATTTAGGTTTAAAAGTTAACGCAGGTCATGGTTTAAATTATTTTAACGTTAAGCCAATTGCAGCCATTAAAGAGATTATTGAATTAAATATTGGTCATGCAATAGTTGCTCGTGCGGTCATTGATGGTTTAGATAAAGCGGTTCGTGATATGAAAAAACTTATGTTAGCAGCAAGAAATCAAAACACTTAATTCACGGAACAGGTATTACTTTATATTTGTGCGAAAAATAGTCTACACTTTACTTTAAGGAAGTATGGCATAGTAGAAAAATGTGTGTAATGGACTCAGCATAAAATAAGTGAATATTTACGATGCAAACACCAATAAAACCCATGTTAGATCGTCGAAGAGAGACACCAGAGCAGCCAATATGGTGGAACAAACTATCATTGGCGCAAAAGTTCTCGGTAAGTAGTTTGGGGAAATTCGGTTATGAACTGACCTTTGTACGAAAAAACAACAGGCTTAAATTAGCCGTACTTCAATGTAGCGGCGGTGTTGCTGTCATTTCAGAAGAAGGCGATATAGAGACTTCGCCAGATATCAGCATTCGCTAACTTTTTATACCTTAGCCAGCCATAACTTTTAAGTCTCTATCTACTCTCTATTTAAGCAACAACTCTATTTAATAAATAAGGCTTGTTGCTTTTTTATTGTCGCGAATATTATTTTAATTGGTATCACTAGGGGCTGTTGATCTTTCGAGATTGTTTTTGCAGCGAATTGTTGGGTATTTATACAAGGCAGAGCCTTTGTAATGTGGTTATTCCACATAAAAAGGTGATAACGCCGTAAAAATGACCAACAAACGCTGTCTGAAAGAT
>JBAHZW010000068.1:0-17805 GCA_037132835.1 Colwellia sp.
TAAATCGACGCTTGCGCCATCCACTCGTTAATATCTTAACGATATCTATTTGTGCAATTATCTGTGGTTGTGATGATTTCTGTGCCATCGAAGAGTAGGGTAAATCTAAACTCGATTGGTTTAAAAGTTTTTTAGATTTAAAACATGGCATACCAAGTCACGATACGTTTTCTGATGTATTAAATCGTGTAAAACCCAAATGATTTTCCGATGCCTTCACCAAATGGGTGAGTCAACTCGGTAATTTGAAGGGCGATATTGTTTCAATCGATGGCAAAACCCTGCGTAGAACATTAGACAAAGCTTCTGGCGCTTCGGCGACACACCTCGTCAGTGCTTGGTCAGCAAAAAACAACCTATGCTTTGGCCAAGTTAAAATGAATGAAAAATCCAATGAGATCACCGCAATCCCTTTATTACTCGATTTATTAGACATAAAAGGGGCAACGGTAACGATGGATGCCATGGGCTGTCAGTTTGCTATTGCGGATAAAATAGTAGGCTCTCAAGCCTATTATGTTTTGGCTTTAAAAGGTAACCAAAGTGAATTTCATGATGACATTAAATTATTTCTAGAGAGTCATAGATAAGGTTTATCATATCCAGACCGTGAATGGGGCAATAGCTCACTTTAAGGGATGGGTTAATGGAAAAATTAAAGGCGTAGCAACAAAGTATTTATCAAATTATCTTGCTTGGTTTAGGGAAAGTAACGCAAAGCTCAATAAACAGGGAATATTAATCGCTGCCTATGGGTGACAACAGTCTTCTACAACAGAGTTAGAGTTAGAATAATATAGATTAGGAAACCCCCAATATTTTTGCTACGATCTGTTAAAAATGAAGTAAATATACTTAAGTTATTTACTTCATTAAAATATTATTTAAGTAATGCATGTCCTTCTGGAAGTTGCTTTGCTATCCATAGGGCAAGTTTATGCTTCATATTGGGTTGGTCTTCGTTCTCGACAGCTAATGGTTGAATGAGTTTGTCATTAACTAATAAACGATAAAGACTTTCTATTTTATCTTTAGCTGAGTTAGTTGCAGAAAAACTATTGTAACCACGATTAACGGCATAGCCTTCACCAATGGTTATCGCCTTTTTTAGTAATTCAGCTTCATTTTTTAATTTTTTCATCGTTTGGTCATCCTACATACTTTAATTATGCTGCTAACAATGCGTTAAAAAAGTAGTGAATACAAGGCTAAAGCATGACTATCCATGACTAAGAACATATATTTATATTATTGACGGAATAATTATTGAGCACAATTTCATCACTTCATATGTTAGCCTATTTATACCTTTGATAATCCTCTAAATTTGTAACAAGATTAATAAGGACGCGTGATAGCCAAAAAACAATTAAAGCGTAGGAATGAAGAGAAAGACTTTGATGAGTCAACTAATACAGAGCAATAGGATTTAACATTACCATGTCTAAACAAAAGCAAAATGCCAAGCAACAAGAAATTTCTTATGAACGTGTTATATCCTATATGAAGTGGTTAATTGAGCGTTATGGTGACTACTCGGCTAAAAGATTGCTACAAAAGGCAAATGTATTGTTTAAGGACGATAAGCAATATAATGAAGTCGCATTAGCGTATTTAATCGAGCGTGAAATTGTTAATGACCATCGTTATGCACAACGCTTAGCGATTAGTTTTTCAGAGAAAAATATCGGGTTGAATAAAATTAAAGAAAAGCTGTATACCAAAGGATTTTCATCTCAAACTATCAACGAATGTGTTGATACAATTGAAACAAGCGACGAAGACTATTTTGATAAAGCACTCATTCTGAAAATAAGAAAATTTGGTGAAGCCCCCATTGAAGATATTAAAATAAAACAAAAAGCACTACGGCATTTGATTGGAAAAGGCTTTTCCTATGCAATAGCCAATAAAGCAGTGAGCTATGCCCCATCCCCAGATTAGTGGCGCTGTTTTAAATACATGTAATATCAACTTTAACCTTTTCTTAGCATTCAATTGAACATAGTCCAACGTTGGAAAGACAAAAGAAGAGCGTATTAGAGAATAAGTTCAAGAGCGCTTACCTAATTAGCTCAGAAAAAGCACATTTAGATCAACTCGACTTGCGCTCAAAAATGATCACTTGCGGCCGAGTTTTTAATAATTTTTTCATTTTAGACAATCTATTCCAAAAACTAACCTGTGACATCATTTTTTCGTAGTAATCAACTATTAACACTGTTAAATTAACGTTGAAATTTTTTATCAGAAATTCATAAAACTAAATAAAGCATTAGAGAGCCAACTATGTACCAAACTGACGACGTACGCATCAATAAAATTAAAGATTTATTACCACCTATTGCCTTATTGGAGCGATTTCCTGCGTCAGATCAAGCAACCAAGTCAGTCGTTGCGGGTAGAACCGCTATTCATAATATTCTTAAAGGCAAAGATGATCGCTTATTGGTCGTTATTGGACCTTGCTCTATACATGATCCTAAAGCTGCGTTGGAGTATGGGCAACGCTTAGTAAAATTACGTAACAAGTACAAAGAGAGTCTAGAGATAGTAATGCGTGTTTATTTTGAAAAACCTCGCACTACCGTTGGCTGGAAAGGTTTAATCAATGACCCTTTTATGGATAACAGCTTTAAACTCAATGAAGGTTTACGTTTAGGCCGCAAGTTATTGGTCGACCTCAATACACTGGGTTTACCTGCCGCGGGTGAGTTTTTAGATATGATCACGCCACAATATATAGCTGATCTTATGTGTTGGGGCGCTATTGGCGCACGTACTACAGAATCACAAGTTCATCGTGAATTAGCCTCAGGACTTTCATGCCCCGTAGGTTTTAAAAACGGTACCGACGGCACAGTGAAAATTGCCATTGATGCGATTGGCTCAGCAGCAGCATCACATCACTTTTTGTCCGTAACAAAATTTGGTCATGCGGCCATTGTTGAAACAACAGGAAACAGTGATTGTCATATCATTTTACGCGGTGGCAAAACAACTAACTTTGATAGTGAAAGTGTCAAAGAAGTAACAGAACAACTTACCGCATGTGATTTGAATACCAAGGTGATGATCGACTTTAGTCACGGTAACTCAATGAAAAAATTCGAGAATCAAATGTTAGTCTCTACCGATGTTAGTGAACAAATAAGTAACGGTAATGATAATATCTTTGGTGTTATGGTTGAAAGCCATTTAATTGAAGGTAACCAATGTCTCGTTAATAATAAAGCGGAAGTGTACGGAAAAAGTATTACCGATGCTTGTATTGGTTGGGATGATACGGAAAAACTATTAAGTCAATTAAATACAGCGGTTATTGAACGTAGAAGTAAAAAAGCTAATAGCGTTTAATTCTAGGCATAAATAGTAACCATTTTGTGTGTGTAAAGCTTGAAAAAAGTCTAATTAATTCTTATTAATTAGACTTTTTTTATATGTCATATTCGCTCCACTGTTGGTAAAGTACAAGCCTGTTTTGAAGAGTTTAGGATACATATTACCGTCTTTTAACTTTACTCGCAGGGCAATACTCAGTGATTCAAGGGCAAAAGCACCCAGTTTCTTTCATTGATGACTTTTATCAAAAAAATTTAAATTTTATTAAGTAAAAACAGAGCTTTTTTACTAGTGTTCATCTACGCCTTGTGGTTAAATTTAGCTTTGTTTTTTTCATTAAAATGAAGCTGTTCCTTAGCTCACTGAGGCGTTATCTTGATCTACCTTTATCCCGCCAATAAAATGGAAAACTTGTTGCTATTACTCAACAAGATTTCCTTGCTTTCCCCGTTAGGTGTATTCAATCAAGAAGTCATTGTTGTGCAAAATGCTGGCATGCAGCACTGGCTTAACCTAGCCATTGCTAAAGAACGTGGTATCAGCATGAATATGCGTTACGCGTTACCTGCTCAGTTTCTTTGGAAGCTCATAAGAACATTGGCTAGCGATGACAAGGTGCCAGATCAGTCACCTTACTCAAGAGAGGTGCTTTGTTGGCGAATACATGCACTTTTAGCGCTAGACTCAGTCGTTAACGATGACGACTTTAGTCAAGCCACTCATTATTGGCGGGGGGGAAGTAGCACAGATGAAGAAGATAAAACTGCTTCGCACTCAGATAAAAAAGTCGCGCTTAAACGTTATCAATTAGCTACTCAATTAGCCGATTTATATGAGCAGTACTTAATATTCAGACCTCAGTGGTTAAACAGCTGGCAGCATGGAGATTTTGAGCTTTCAGGTTTAGAAAGTACTGCAATGAGTGAACATAAATGGCAAGGTAAACTGTGGCAATTATTAACGGCTGAACTTGCGTATAATCCGGTTGAATTACTTAACGATGCAATCAGTAATATCAAAAATAAAAAAGAACTTATTCCTGCCCGTATTAGTTTCTTTGGCCTTAATACCATGGCACCGATGTGGTTAGATTTTATCAATGCCTTAAGTGACCATGTTGAAATCCATTTTTTTCATCTTAACCCATGTTTCTCCTATTGGGGCGATATTGTCAGTGAAAAGCACGCCTTCACTAAATTATCACAATGGTCTGCGGGCGTTGAAGACATCAGAAGTTTTGTCGGTAACCCATTATTGGCAAGCCTAGGGCAGCAAGGGCGTGAGTTTATCTCACTCTTGCAAGATTACAGTACCATTGATATCGAATTATTTGAGCAAGCTGAAACGAGTGAGAAGATAAAGACTGATGAAAAAACAACAAGTGTTTTACATCAGCTGCAAAACGATATTCTTTCCCTTAGTGATGCAAGTCAAGATAAACCAATAACACTAAAAGATGATTCCATTGTTTTTACCAGTTGTCATAGTGCCTTACGCGAAGTTCAAGCACTGCATGACTACTTACTGCATCAATTTAACCAAGATAAAACACTTACGCCTAAAGATATCTTGGTCATGTGCCCGCAAATTGAAGTCTATGCTCCCTATGTAAATGCTGTCTTTACCCGAGGTTGGCAAGAGTTAGACGGGGATGTACCGCCATTGCCTTGCTCTATTGCTGATCGAAGTGCCAAAGATAGCGACCCACTGGTCGCTGCATTTACTGAGCTATTGGCCTTACCAGACAGCAGATTTGGGGTATCACAGTTATTAGCCTTCTTACGTTTACCTGCCATGGCGAGTCAATTTGGTATTAAGAATGAAGACTTAACTAAAATATCTGCTTGGTTAGCGCAAGCCTCGGTGCACTGGGGTTTAGATCTTACGCACAAACAGTCATTGTTGGGGCAACAAGCCAATGCAGCTTTTACTTGGCAGCAAGGTTTATCCCGTTTACTGCGAGGTTTTGCTTACGCTGACAGCGAACAAGTTTATCAACAACAATTGCTATTAAACAATGTAGAAGGCAATGATGGTATTTTACTGGGTCAATTAATGTTATTTATTGAACAATTGCATTATTTTAGTGAAAATCTACAGCGCTCTCGTAGTGCAACACAATGGCAAACGTTTTTGACCGAGCAACTGAGCAGTTTATTCAATCGTATTGACCTTGAGAATAACCTGACGAATGAAAATAGTCTGATGGTGATTGAAAAAGCGATTTCAGGCTTAGTAGAGCATTGCCATCATGCCAAGTTTACAGGTGATATAAACCTGTTGATAGTGGTTGATTATTTAACGCAGCATTTTAGTCAGGGTGATGCGAGTAAGCAATTTATGGTAGGGCAGGTGACCTTTTGTTCTATGTTACCTATGCGCAGTATTCCTTTTAAAGTGATTGCGGTACTGGGTTTAAATGATGGCGAATTTCCCAGACAGCGACAACCTTTGGCGTTTGATCTTATCTCATTATCTAAGGCGCAATTGGGTGATAGATCACGTCGTGGCGATGATAGGTACTTATTTCTTGAAGCAATTATCTCGGCAAGAAATTCATTATATATAAGCTATCAAGGTCGAAACATTAAAAATAACAGTGAAAAACAACCGTCACTTGTTGTTAAAGAGTTGATGGGCTATCTAGCACAAGGTTATGGTTGGAAATTTACTGAAGAAGAGACTCATCATCATAGTGATAACCCGATAAACACAGAAAGTAATCATCAAGAGCATCATGAAAAGAGCCAAACAGCTATTTATCAATTAGCTATGCAGGCTTTCAGTGCTAATAATTATCGAGGGAAATGGCCCAGCTTTGATGCAAACTGGTTAGCCTTAGGACAAAGTACTGTTGCGGATGAAAAAGCTTTAGTTGAAAAATCAGCGCGCACCGTTGATAACGTAATGACAACAGAAAGCAAAGAGGTGAGTTTATCTTGCCAGCAATTAATACGCTTTTATCAGCACCCAGCAAAAATGTTTGCCCAACAACAACTTAACTTAACCTTTGCAACTAACAACCTCTTGCTTGACGATGTTGAGCCCTTTAACGTAAACCCGTTACAAAGTTATTTATTACGTCAAGATTTACTCAGCTCGGCATTAACTCATACCGCTGAAAATGGAGCATCTTCACAAGCCGTATTAACACGGGCACACTTGTCGGGTAAGTTTCCTGATTTGCCCACAACCGCTAGTTTATTTAACGATTACCAAGAAGACATTCAGCAATTTAGTGATGAAATTATCAAACGTAACTGTGAAAACCCTGACGTGCTTGAATGTCTTGTAAAACTGACGGTTGAAGACCTTAACGGTGATAAAATTAACGTCTCATTGAGTACACAGTTAGCCGTTAAAAATAACTTGTTAGTGCACTATCGTAGCTCTAGCGCAAAAGCTAAAGATAAATTTATCATGTATTTGCAACAACTTGTCGTGCAGGTATGGCAACAACAAGCCCTTACCAAGAAAACAAAAACTTGTGCTGCAAGGGGGGGGGATAATGAAAGTCAAAAGCTAGCACAAATAACTGAGACCATTGGTTTGTACTTTAATACCAAAACGCAAAAAGTAGAGCAATTTACGGTGACAACCATTCCTGAAGCGCAAACAAAACTGATTAACCTGATCAAGGTATTTTTTAAAGGTCAACAGCAAGCGTTACTGTTAAATGGCGACTTGGCTGAAAAAGTATTTACCAAAAGCCGTGGTCAAGACATTGAAATGAGTCAAGCTCGTTTTGAAGGTTTTTGGCTTGGCAATATGAGCACTCGTGGCTTATGTGATGATGACTACCTTAACTATTTTTGGCCAGAGTGTCCTCAATATGTCATGCACCAAGCTGACATTGATTTTATTTATCAGGATTTATATCAAGTGGTAACTAAACAAGCAGCTCAAAGATCAGCTAAAACTAAAACCTCAGTTAAAACCCCTGTCAAAACCACCACAAAAAAAGTGGAGGTTTAACTAATGTCTACAGAGCTAACGGCGGGTAAAATCAAAGCGGGTACTATCGTGTTAAAAAATCTTGATGCCGCGACCATCAAACTTAGTGGTAAACACCTGATAGAAGCAAGTGCAGGTACGGGGAAAACCTATAATATCACCCGTATCTATTTACGTTTGTTGCTTGAGCGAGAGTTAACGGTAGAACAGATTTTATTGATGACCTTCACCAAAGACGCGACGCAAGAGCTGCGATCTCGTATTGATGCTTTTATTCACCTAGCACTGAATGATTGGGACAGCTTGTGCCAAAAAGACCCTTATTTTACCGCCATTGAGCAACGTATTGAAAAAGAGCAACGAGAGTTTTTATTGAAACGTGCGTTACTGTTTTTAGATGAAGCCGCCATTTTCACCATTCATGGCTTTTGTCAGCGGGTATTGAGTCAATATGCCTTTACCAGTGGTTTACCCTTTAATGCCAATATGGCTGCAAATTCAACGGAAATAACCTTACAAGTGTGCCAAGACTGGTATCGCAGTTTAGCTAAATCTGATGAGCATAGTTTTATGCTTCTGGCGAGCTTTTGGCCGACACCGGATAGCTTCTTAGCCAGTTTTAGTAAAGCCATCGGTCATACCAGTACGTTATCAGTGGTTGATGTAGAGGCCATTGAAACTGAATTTATTCGCTTAGTCCGTCAAGCATCGCAAACGTTAAGTGCGCACAGTGAGTTATTTGAAGAAGCTTTAATCAGAGTGAAAAAGGGTGTTGATCAAGACAAAAGGCGCAGCGAACTTGAACAATTAATAACTTGGCTTAATAGCATCATCAGTAAAGAGCTATCGCTGATTGATGTTGGACAGGGCAAAGTCAAAATGCCCGATGGTTTTTTTGATGGTAAACGGTATGCAAGGTCAACCTACAAAACCGAATTACTGACGGCATTTGCTCCCGTAAAATTAGTTAAAGAGCAAGTAAAGAAAATAGCGAACAATATAAATAAAGCCAAAGCTTATACTATTGTTAAGTCGGGTATTTATACTATACGTCAACAAGTGATTGAACAGAAAAAAGCGCTTAATATTTTAGACTTTGATGATCTTATTAATACCTTAGCTAATTGCCTTAACCCTGTTAAATCAACGAACGACAGTGTAAGTGATAAAAGTTCCAGCGATGACAGTGCTAACCGTTTGGCAAAACAGTTGCTGGCACAATACCCTGTGGCTTTAGTTGATGAGTTTCAAGATACTGATCCTAAGCAATTTGGTATTTTACAAGCAATCTATTATGGTGATAATGCCGTAAGAGCCAATGCTGGCTTATTCCTTATTGGCGATCCTAAGCAGGCAATTTATGGCTTTCGTGGCGGTGATATATTTGCTTACTTAAATGCTCGTGGTGGCTGTGATCATCATTGGTTAATGGAAACCAATTGGCGTTCAAGCCCCGCAATGATTGCTGGTTACAATCAGCTTTTTGCCGCTAAGCGAAAGGATCCTTTACCGAATGATACACCAAGTCAAGCAAATATAAATCAAGTTAATAAAAGTGTCTTTGGTTTTGGTATTCCTTATTTACCTGTTCTAGCGGGAAAAAAGTCAGTTGAAAACAGGTTAGCAGGGGGGGAGTTAACGAGTTCGGAGCAATTGCCCTCAACGAGTAGCGAACACTGTAATCATAGTGACAGTGACAAAGCACTGCAGTTTATTTACTTTTCTGATCCGAGTCAGGAAAAAGAAAAGATCAGCCAAGGCAGTCGTCCTATTTTAGCTAAGTGGTGTGCGGATGAAATTGTCACCTTGTTGACCGCTAATGAGCAAGCAACTAAATCAGCAACGGCAACAGCTTCAACCACAAAATCTTCAACGACCGTAATCACTACAAAATTAAAGCCCAAAGATATTGCCATTTTAGTAAGAGACGGTGCTGAAGCACGTGATATAAAACAGGCATTGCAAAACGCGGGACTTGAAAGTGTTTTTTTATCAGACCGCGCTAATTTATTTCATTCTCAGCAAGCCAAACAATTATTGTCTTTACTTAAAGGGGTCTTGTTCGCTGAAAATGAACCGCTATTTATCGCGGCATTATCCTGTGGCTTATTAGGTTATGATGCTCAAAAATTGCAAAAGCTACAGCAAGATGAAATAGCGTATCAAACCTTAAAGTTTGCTTTTATTGATTATAGAAGACAATGGCAACGGCAAGGTTTTATCACTATGGCCATTAACCTAATGCACCATTTATTTGACGTTCCCCAAGACAATAAAGATCGTTGTTTGACCAATATTTTGCATTTGTTTGAAATACTGCAAGGGGCGAGTGTTCGGTTAAGTCAGGGGCAAGAGTTACTGCATTGGTTTGAACAACAATATCACAGTGAAACGAATGATGTTGAAGCTGAGCTGCGCTTAGAAAGTGATGGCGACCTTATACGTTTAATTACCCAACATGGCTCTAAAGGGCTTGAATACCCTTATGTCTTTATTCCCTTTGCTTCTCGTCATAAAGACCCACTTAAGTTTGGGAATAAAGCGTTAAGTTACCTTGAATACCATGATGAAGCAGGTCAGTTATGTTTGAGCTTAGATGGCTCAAAAGAAGCAAAACAAGCCATGAGTTACGAGGCGTATGCTGAAAGTATTCGTTTGCTTTATGTTGCTATCACCAGAGCCGAGCGTCGATGTTATGTTTTGTGTTGTGCTTTTGATGGTTATCATTTATCCCCGTTAGGCAAAACCCTACAACTAGCAGAAAACGATAATATAATTAAACCACTGCAAGCACTTAAAGCCAGTGCTGAGAATGCTATTGGACTTCGGCAAGTGTCACTCGATAGTTCTACTTATGATACGTCGGTTATTGATGCTTTAGAAAATAAGTATCATCCGATAGGGAATACCGTAGTGAGTCAATTTACTGGCAATATAGAGCGTGATTGGTGGTTGAGCTCATTCTCCGCCTTAAGCCGCAATATCCGTCATGCGGGTGTCTCTAACCCCGATAGAGATGCTGATCTTATCAGTGTGCCTTTAGGTGTGCTAATTAGTAGCGAACAAATATGTTTCAAACTCGCTAAAGGTGCACATACGGGTAATTTATTACACGATATTTTGGAGCATACTGATTTTACTGCGCCTAACTGGCAAGAGAGTCTAGAAAAGCCGCTGTTAAGATATTCTGAATTTAACAGTACCGAATTTAAAAGTGGTGAGCTTAAGCGTGCTGAATTAAAGACAAATAATAACGGTGCTTTCACCACGGATGACTTAATTCAGTGGTTAGAACAAGTCATAAAGACCCCGTTTATTGTCAGTGATCATGGTGATGAAAATAATGAGGAACTTGCCTGTCTTGCCGACATCGGAATCCATAAAACGTTACGCGAAAGTGAGTTTTATTTTCCTATGCAAGGGCAAGGAACGGGAGCCCTAGCTAAATTGTTAACCGATCACCGTTATTGTGCACCACGTAAGGGGAGCGATATTTCAACACAAGCTAAGGTCTTGAGATACCCTGTCCTGTTACCTAGCTATAAAAAATTGTCGGGTATGATGCATGGTTTTATCGATTTGATTTTTGAATACCAAGGTAAATATTATCTTGCGGACTATAAATCGAGTCATTTGGGGGAGTGCTATCAAGATTACCAATCTGATGCCTTGCTCGATAATATTGAGAAGAATTATTATGATTTACAATACCTCATATACTCATTAGCGTTGCATCGATATTTAAAACAAAACCTGAGTGATTATCGAGTCAGTGAACATTTTGGTGGTGTCTATTACTTATATTTACGCGGTATGACAACAGACCCTGAGCATAAAGGCGCAGGGGTTTATTATCGTAAAATCACTGAACAAGAAATATATAATCTAGATGCACTCTTTTCTGCTAAAAATACTGAGCAACTCGTTAATAAAGAGGACGCATAACATGGCTCATCATCTCGCTAATAATGTAGTCAATACACTAAATCAGCCTATTTATCGTCGCTTTAATCAAGTAAAAGAGGCGATTCAAGGCATTGAAGCAATCGATTATTTCTTCGCCAAAGAAATGAGCGGTGCTTTACTGACAAAAATCCAAACAACTGACTCTGACTTTGATCGCCAAGGCAATTTATATCACCTGTTTTTAGCGCTGAGTGCCAGTTTACGGGCAGGGCATAGTTGTTTGTCTCTACCTGAGATTGCTAGTCAGCATTGGGGCAGAGCGTTTACTACAAGCCCTCAAGAAAATCGTGATCATGCTATGGAGAAAACGCTTAGCCATGTGGGTTTTGTTTTTGCCCCTTTAAAGCAACTTCAAGTCATGTTGACCGCGCTCAATATTCAGCCATCGGATCAAGAATTATTGGTCTTTGATCAGGACAAATTATATTTGCGCCGTTACTTTCAATTTGAACGTGATTTAGCACAAGCCATCAAAGCACGTTTACTGCAACATTGTCAGTATGATAATGACACTATTGCTCAATGTATCACTAGGTTATTTCCAGATGATACAGATCAGCATGAAGAGCCGAGTGCCGAGCAACTGACCACGTCAACAGAGATTGATTGGCAAAAGGTGGCGGTGGCCAATGCCATTAATAAAAATTTTAGTGTTATTGCTGGCGGACCGGGTACAGGTAAAACCTATACGGTCACCAAATTGCTCGCCGCACTTGTTATCTTAGAGCAGCAGCAAACAAGTGCGTTGGCCAAGGCTCAATTAGATGACAGTTCAGAGACTGAATTAGATCGCAGTTTAAGCTTAAATATAGCCTTGATTGCTCCAACAGGAAAAGCCGCACAACGCTTGTCAGAATCCATTATTGACGCCATAACGGGCTTTAAAGGTTTGATCGATGACAAGGTATTGAGCAAAATTCCTACGCAGGCACAAACGATACATCGCCTTTTAGGTGTGTTGCCAAATTCACCCAATTTTAGGCACAATGAGGATAATCGCTTACGCTATGATGTGGTATTGATTGATGAAGTCTCTATGGTGGATCTGCCGTTAATGACTCGTCTCTTTCGCGCCTTAAAAGATTCAGCTAAGGTCATATTGTTAGGTGATGCCGATCAATTACCCTCAGTTGCTGCCGGCAGTGTTTTAGCCGACATAGCACCTCGACCACATAACGGCTTTAGCGTCGCGAATAAACACTATTTAATGCAGGTTTGCCAACTTAGTACCATACAAATGGCTAATAATCTTTCAGGCACTGCACAGGCTAGTCCAAGCGTTACCCGTGAGCACAATAGCCTTGATTACCTATGCTTTCTTGTTAAATCAAGACGCTTTGATGGTAAAGGTGGTATAGGTTTAATTGCCAATGCGGTGATTAATGGCGATGTAAAAAGCAGCTGGCAGTTGCTTAATGATGCTCAAGCACAAGATATGTGTCAGTTGTCTTTGGCGCAAGGAGAGCTTAGTCACTGGTTAGCACCTTTAGTAAAAAAATATTATCAACCGATTGAGTTTTGCGCTGACATTCGAGATGCTTTTGTGTTGTTATCACAATTTCGCGTTTTGTGTGCCACTCGCCAAGGCGATTATGGGGTAGAGCGTATTAATGATGAAATTAAAGGCTATTTAGGTAAAGGTCACTCACTTTATCAACCAAACCAGCAAGCGTTATATCATGGTCAACCTATTATGATTAATGAAAATGACTACCGTTTAGGTTTGTATAATGGTGATATCGGCATTATTTGGCAGGTTAACGACCAAGAAGGCAATAGCCACCTTATGGCCTGTTTTGAAGCGACGGTTGAAAGCGTGGCTAAAATATCATTAAATAGTGAGCAAAATGAGCAAAGAAATCTGCAGAAAATTAGGCAAATATTACCTTCACGGCTACCTCAATTTGAAAGTGTATATGCCATGACAATACACAAAACTCAAGGTAGCGAGTTTTCTCATGTTGCTATGGTGCTCTCTGCAGCACAAAGCGATACCAAGAATAAACAACAAAGTGGTAGTAAGCTACTATCAAGAGAGTTACTGTACACGGGTATTACGCGCGCGAAAAAACATTTAACTATCTGCGTTAACCAAAATGTTTGGCAACAAGGCGTTAGCGGGCAAGTTAAACGTTATTCGGGTTTACGTCTAGCTGAATGATCGTAAAGTGATAGTGCCGTGTTTTACTCACATATTTTTAATGTTTTTTGAACAATTCTAAGCTTTTATTTAAGGGGGTTTATTTAAAACTTTATATTTAAAGGCATTAATTCACTTTTTAGTTCGAGGTTTTAGTTAGTTTATGCAGTTGATTGATATAGATAAAGTACGTTATAGAAAACATTTAAATATTATTATTGTCGGTTTTATTGGCTCGTTATTAGTCTTGTCATTACTTTTCGGTAGCTTACTCATTAGCCTTTTTTCTAACCTAGCTGAGGTTGATGTGTTAGTACAAGCCGCCAGTAATGAGATAGGGGCTGAGCCAGAGAGTAATTTTAGGTATAATTTATTAGGTGTTATTTTGGCTTTATTAGCCAATGCAGCGATTCTACATAGCACTAAAAACAGTCATTTTTTTACTGAGGTTTATTATGTTTGGCGCCTTAAACAGATACAAAACTCAGTTTATCGAAAAATTAAAAAAATTAAACTTGCGGCTGAAAAGGGTGATGAAAAAGCTTTAATTATCTTAGTTTTTTATTATGAAAGCCAAATTAAAGTGTATCAACTTGATGACAATACTATTACGTTAGAAAGTATACATAAAGCATTACAGCAAGTTAACGATAAGATCACTGAACATGGTTTAACCGTCACTAGCGACCAGTTTGATAAAAGTATCATTGCACTATATTAAGGGCTTTCAAAATTAAGGCATCAAAAATTAAGCAATAAAAAACCAGTACTCTAAAAGAGTGACTGGTTTTTTTATTCGTTTTATATGAGTTAGCTTTAGTTTGCTCAGAGTAAATTAAAGCCTAATTAATCTTGAGTCTTATCTAGCGCGGAAAATAATGCGACCTTTTGATAAGTCATATGGCGTTAACTCAACCGTCACTGTATCGCCCGTTAAAATACGAATGTAGTTTTTACGCATTTTTCCCGAAATGTGCGCCGTTACAACGTGACCATTCTCAAGTTCTACTCGAAACATAGTGTTAGGTAAGGTATCTAAAACTGTACCTTGCATTTCAATATTTTCTTCTTTCGCCATGGGGCGCTAAACCTCTAATGTTATACAATTAAGCCAATAAATATATTATTCTTCAGGATAATAAGCGGCAGATAAAAAAGTTGGGCGAATGATGCCTAATTGCTTGGCTAATGTAAAGGCTTGTGGCTATTTATTTAGTTGTTTTAGCTATTTTAACCATTTTAATATCGGCTTTATTGTTTAATTGCCACTCTCCAGCAATAAATCGCTCAAAGGGGCTATATCGGTCTTTATAATTCATTTTTTGACAGTCATCAATTTGATAACCTAAATATAAATAAGGTAATGACATTTGTTGACATAAGCTCACTTGGGTGAGAATAGAAAACACACCTAAACCCTTTGCTTTAAAGTCAGGGTGATAAAAAGTATATACCGCAGATAGCGCATTATTCAGCACATCTGTAACGGCAACACAAATAAGTGTTTCTTCGCTAAGCCCCATTTCTTCATTGGCTGGTGCCCATGTTTCAATAAAGAGTTGTTTGGTTAGTTTAGTACTTAAAAAACTCTCAAACTGTTTAAACGAAGCGGGATACATGCTGCCATCACGGTGTAAGGTATTAATATAGATTTCAAATAGCGGGTAATAACTTTCTTTTAATTGCGAAGATTGTTTAATAATCAAATGCTTGTTTCGCTTATGGGATCTTTTTTGGCTTTTAGAGGCGATAAATTGCTCTGTTAACACTCGAATAGATTGGCAGGCATTGCATTTAAGACAATCAGGACGATAACTCTCTTCACCACTACGTCGAAAGCCTTGGGTCATTAACCAAGCATAACTTTGTGCATTATGTAAACGTTCATCTACTGCAATAAGCAAGCGTTCTTGTTGATTTGGTAAGTAATTACAAGGAAATGATTTACTTATACCTAAGGTATACGAAGTTTCATTCATCAATAAATGGCCTACGAGTAAGAGACAAGTTGAGGGAAATCAACTTAAAATAATTTAGCTTAAGGTTAATGTGCGTGCCTGCCAAAAATCAGTGGGTACTATAGTCGTTATAGCACTTTGTTGTTTAACAATAAAAGTATCGCGGCTTATTTCTATTGCGCCCATATCTTCGAGGAAAGGGTTTAATAACTGACAATCAATGAAGTTAACACCTATTGTTGTAAGTAATTGACTGAGGGCAATTAGTGCAAATTTAGAGGCATTACTTTGTTTGTAGAACATTGACTCACCAGAAAAAAAGCCATTAATGGCAATACCATAAAGACCGCCGACTAATTCTTTTGTCGGTTTATCACAAGACACATTATGACTTGAATGGTGAGCAATATTTTGCCAAATCTCAATTGAATGGGCATAACCTAATTGATGCAACTGCACATAAGCGGTTTGCATCTCGTTGACAATCCAGGTTTCATCTGAGCGAAAAGGGGCGTCAGCACACAATTGAATAACTTGACTAAAATCTTGATTGAGGGTTATTTCAAAAGAGCTTTTGTTGAGGGCTTTACGCAGCGTTCGGTTAATACGCAGATGGTCAATATTTATAATGGCTCTAGGATCAGGTGACCACCACATAAAAGGGTCGTTATCACTGTACCATGGAAAAATCCCCTGACTGTATGCGGCTATTAATCGCTCAGCTGATAAATCACCACCAAGTGCTAATAAGCCATTAGGCTCAGTCAGAGCATGCTCTATAGGAGGAAAAGTCAAACTGTTATCATTAAGTTGATATAAAATCTGACTCATTAATCGTCCTGTTTTTTACTGTTTTAGCGGGGTTGTTGATCTTTCGCGGTTAAATTTTGTTCGAGCTAAAAGCGTTTTATTCGCGGCGAGTCGCGTGTAGCCTAGTCATTCTACGCAAACACAAATCAACAATGAAAAAAGCGCTTTTAGCCGAATCTTTCGGACAGCGTTTGTTGGACATTTTTACGGCGTTATCACCTTTTTATGTGGAATAACCACATTACAAAGGCTCTTCCTTGTATAAATACCCAACAATTAGCTGCAAAAACAATCTCGAAAGATCAGCAGCCCCTAACTAACGGTTTATTTCTATAACGCGTCTAAGTAACGCTCAGCATCTAAAGCCGCCATACAACCAGCACCTGCCGAGGTAATGGCTTGACGATAGATATGATCAGCAACATCACCTGCAGCAAAAACACCTGCAACACTGGTTTGTGTTGCGTTACCTTGGGTACCACTTTGAATGGTTAAATAACCGTCTTTCATTTTCAGTTGGTCTTTGAATATGTCAGTATTCGGTTTATGACCGATGGCAATAAATACCCCAGCTACATCAAGATCTTCTGTGGCATCAGAATGGGTTTCTTTTAAGCGTAAACCAGTAACACCCATATTATCGCCTAATACTTCATCTAATGTACGGTCGGTGTGTAAAATGATATTACCGTTAGCGACTTTTTCATATAAACGATCCGTTAGTATTTTTTCACTACGGAAAGTATCACGACGATGAACCAAATGTACTTCACTGGCGATATTTGATAAATAAAGCGCTTCTTCAACGGCGGTATTACCACCACCTACAACAGCAACTTTTTGGTTTTTATAGAAGAAACCATCACAAGTAGCACAAGCTGAAACACCACGTCCCATGAATGCTTCTTCAGAAGGCAAGCCTAAATATTGTGCAGAGGCGCCCGTACAAATAATCAACGCGTCACAAGTATATTCACTGCTACCCTTTAATCTATAAGGCTTAGAAGAGAAGTCTACCGATTCAATATGATCAAAAATAATTTCAGTCTCAAATTTTTCAGCATGCTTTTGCATACGCTCCATTAAGGCAGGACCCGTTAAGTCATCAGCATCACCAGGCCAGTTTTCGACTTCTGTCGTTGTCGTTAATTGACCACCTTGTTGCATTCCCGTGATCATTACTGGCTTTAAATTGGCACGGGCGGCATATACAGCGGCAGTATAACCAGCAGGGCCTGAGCCTAAAATTAAAAGGGGACAATGTCTTACGTCACTCATGGATTCTCCAATAAAAATTAATTACGATAAAGTAGCGAAGGCTACTATTGAGTTATTAATTGGGATGATAAGGAAATAAAGCAAGGGCGTAAATAATTACTTCGTTATAAGATAAGTCAATTTTAAGAAAAGTAAGGTGGAATTCAGCCAAACGAATAAATAAATTAATCCATTTGGCTGAATTTAAGTCAGATAAAAAAAGTATTCATTAGGGGTTGTTGATCTTTCGCGGTTAAATTTTGTTCGAGCTAAAAGCGTTTTATTCGCGGCGAGTCGCGTGTAGCCTAGTCATTCTACGCAAACACGACTCAACAATGAAAAAAACGCTTTTAGCCGAATTTTTCAGACAGCGTTTGT
>JBAHZW010000104.1:0-8052 GCA_037132835.1 Colwellia sp.
ATGATTAATCATGTTATTAACTTCTTCTTAGCGCCCCGAATAGGCAAGTGGATTGCGAAGGTGGGTGAGCGAAAAGCTTTAACCTTTGAATACCTCGGCTTAATGATTGTCTTTGTTGGTTATGGGCTAGTTGAATCAGCGGATATCGCCGCGGTGCTTTATGTCATCGATCATTTATTTTTTGCGATGGCCATCGCGTTAAAGACTTACTTTCAAAAAATTGCCGACCCGAAAGATATTGCTTCCAGTGCGGGGGTCAGTTTTAGCATCAACCATATTGCGGCAGTGGTAATACCCGCGAGTTTTGGTTTGATCTGGCTATATGATAACTCGTTGGTTTTTTATGCTGGCGCGGGCTTTGCGTTGATCTCATTAACGGCTAGCCAGTTTATTAAAGTACCTAGGCTAGTGACTGATAGTAAAGGATAAATATGACATTCGCCTATGACAGTATGCTATTAGACCGGTGTTCTAATCAACGTAAAAATAAACATTGGTTACGAACGGAATTTTTGCATAAAAAAACTTTATTCTGCGTTATTCATGATGGCATGAGCCTTTTTGATAAAAATAAGGGACTAGCACCTCTTTTTCTTAGTAAAGCACAATTACCAACACTCAGTTTGGAAAGTTGTATTTACTTAGGAAAGGATAACTCGGCTAAAGAGGCGTTAAATAGCAATAAAATAGCCGCTGAAGAAATAGGCTGTCATCAATCAGATGCTGTTTCTATTTTTATTGTTGATTTCGATAAGTTACGATTTTCTACTCAGGAAGAATTAACGAACATTGGCCAATGGACCAAGCTAAGAGACGTTACCGTTAACTTATCCGCTACGGATGCTTCAATTCTAGCGTTAGCTAAAGGGTTAGTTCATTGGCATCATAGTCATCAGTTTTGTGGACTTTGTGGTCATGCTAATCGTGCTGTAGATGCTGGCCATGCAAGGCGTTGTTCAGATTGTCGAAATATGACATTTCCTCGTACCGATCCCGCTGTTATTATGCTGGTTGAGAAAATGTTTGCTGATGGTATTGCTCGCTGTTTATTAGGTAGGCAAACTAGTTGGGATAAGGGCGTGTATTCAACCTTAGCTGGTTTTGTTGACCCAGGAGAAACACTTGAACAAGCGGTTATTAGAGAGGTTGCTGAAGAAACAACCGTTATAGTAGAGGATCCGCAATATGTCACTTCTCAGCCATGGCCTTTTCCTGCGTCCATTATGTTAGGGTTTACTGCTGTTGCACTGAGTGATGAAATTGATGTTAGCCAAGACAGTTTAGACAGTGCGCAATGGTTTTCACGCGCACAACTCCGTCAATTTGGCGTAAAGGAGGTAACGACAGAAGAGAAGGGTGAAGCAGTACAATATAAAATGAGCAGCAAAGATTCAATTTCCGCGTATCTGGTAAATGCATGGAAAAATAAAGAGATAGGACTCTACTAGTAATCGACAGCTATCAAAGCGAGTTCTGTCCGATAAATAAAAACAATGTTCCCTATACCTCATCAAATAAGCAAACTACAGCAGAATGATTACTCTACTTAAAATGCTGGTTGAACACCGTAAGTTATGTTTTAATCATCATTTACTGTAATAAAACACAGTGTTGGTAGTTATTTTGAGAGTAAGTTATGAATTTTTCCATAGAGCCGCAACATTTTTTACCCTTAGCACTATGCTTGGTGCTAATATTTTTCGTCATCAATATTTGGATGTTGTTTCGCCTTGCGAGTATTCAAAAGGCGGTGTCACTACAAAATTCAGGTTATGAAGAGCAGTTAAAAACCTTACTGAGTCAACATTTCACAGAGCAGTTTTCAAAGCAGGTAGGCCAGCTACAGCAAATGTATCAACAAATTAATCAGCAACAATTATCACAAGCTCATGATAAACAACAATTGCAGTTGTCCAATACCATTGAGCAACAAATGGCTGATTTACGTATTAAGCTGATGAGGCAGATTAACGAACTTCAAACTCAGCTTGTCACCACACAAAGCCAATCATTAGAGCAGGTGATTAATCAGCTAAATACTACGGCACAAGCGAACCGTGAAGAGTTAGCTAAAACACTGGCGCAAAGTAGTGATCAAATGAGTAAGCGCATTGATGAATTAACCCAAGCCACCGATAAACGTTTACAAGAGATCAGTGGTCAAGTAGAAAAACGCTTGACCGAAGGCTTTGAAAAAACGACCAAAACTTTCAGCGATATTTTACAGCGTTTGGCATTGATTGATGATGCACAAAAGAAAATTACCGAATTGTCTACCAATGTGGTGAGCTTACAAGAAGTGCTTAATGATAAACGCTCTCGGGGCGCTTTTGGTGAAGTGCAACTGAGCAGTTTGATCCGAAATGTCTTACCCGAGCAAAGCTTTAAACTACAACATACCTTATCAAACGGTAAAATAGCCGATTGTGTACTCTTTTTACCGAAACCAACGGGAAATGTTGTGGTTGATTCCAAGTTTCCGTTAGAGAACTATCGTAAAATGATGGACTTTGAAGTGCACGAGGTCGAGCGAAAATCGGCTTTGCGTCAGTTTAAAGTTGATATTAAAAAACACATTAATGACATTAGTGATAAATATTTGATTGATAATGAAACCGCTGATGGTGCCATTATGTTCATTCCAGCAGAAGCTATTTTTGCCGAAATTCACGGTCATCAAAGTGACTTAGTTGAATATGCCAATAAAAAACGTGTTTGGTTGACCTCTCCAACGACATTAATGGCTATTTTAACCACTGCACGTTCAGTATTAAAAGATGAAGCGACCCGCCAGCAAATTCATATAATTCAAGCGCATTTATCTGACTTGGCTAAAGATTTTAATCGCTTTAAAGGCCGCTTTGCCAACCTTGCCAAACATATTGATCAAGCGGCAACGGATGTTAAACAAATTCATACCTCGGCAGATAAGATATCAACACGGTTTGAGAAAATAGAACAAGTTGAGTTGGTGAATGAGCAAGTAGAGGCGCTGGAATAAACTTTCTTTATTTGGTGAGGCGAGTTTTCTCTCCAAAAAAAGCTCTAAAAAGTCAAGTTATACCAACGCCACTCAACTAAATAGTCCTATGTTTTTAAGTTTAACTAGCGAAGTGAAAAATTTTAGTTCTTTATTAATTAAGATCAAAGATAAAAGTCATATTGCCGCTAGAATAAAGCTCTTTATATTATGACTGGACAATTACTATGAGCTCTATCCCTGACTTTATGACCCTTAAACACCGTGAATGTGATGATATACTCATCCAAGCTGAAAATGCTGTGGCCGAAAAAGACTGGGATATAGCCGATGAAAAACTGCAAAGTTTTCAAGAGAAATTGCTTAGTCACTTATCCGTAGAAGAAAATATTTTATTCCCTAAATTTGAGCAAGCGACTGGAATGATCGCTGGACCAACACAGGTTATGCGTCTCGAACACGAACAAATTCGAAGCTTGCTCGATGATCTAGTTGCGGCATTAAAAAAACAAGATAAAGAGACTTTCTTAGGTCTTTCCGAAACGTTAATCGTGTTAATACAGCAACATAATATGAAAGAAGAAATGATGCTCTACCCTATGGCACAACATAGTATTGCCGACTCAAGTGAGTGTTTGGGAGAGCTTGAAAAACATCATGCGTGATAGCAACAGGGCTAATCCAGAGCTTGTATTACTTGATGTTAGAGAATTAGCTCCGCCTGAGCCTATGACGGCAATATTATCTGCTTTAGCAATATTGGCACCGCAGCAAATATTAAAGGTTTCTCACCGTCGTGAGCCTTTTCCTTTGTATGAAAGGCTCGAAGCCGCGGATTGGTGCCATCATTGTAAAAAGATTAATGAAGATTTTTATGTTATTCATATCTTTAAACACGAAAACAAAAGCATTTTTAAACAAACCTATGAGCACAGCGCTGAATGAATATATCGGGTCTTTCCTTTGATGCTTTACCGCCCATACATATCCCTTTTAGGTATTTTTTAACCGCCCCTTTATTTATTATCGCTTGCGCTATATATCTGCTTTTTTATGGTGATTGGATGTGGATAACACGCTGGCATCCTTCAACCATTTTAGTTACCCACGGTTTTACCCTAGGTTTTATCACCATGATCATGATGGGGGCTATTATTCAAATACTGCCTGTGGTCGGCGCTGGTGGTATAAAACACGTGAGCATCATTGGCAAAACCTGTCATCTATTACTGACTCTAGGTACCATAGCATTAATGCTAGCGTTGGGCGGCGTTGAATTTACCAGCCGACAATGGCTTCATATAATTGCTTTAGTCGCACTGACTTTAGCCTTTACTTTATACCTTGTCAGTATTGCGTTAACCTTATTCAACCGATTAAGCCGGGGGGAAACGATTCAAGGTATTCACTTAGCGCTGGCGGCATTACTTATTGTGGTTTTTTTAGGGGGAGCACTCTTTGCTCGCCGATTAAACATTAATATATTCCCTGATATTTCGACCCTCACTAATTTGCACTTAATGTGGGGTATGGGCTGGGTAAGCTTGTTGATCATCTCAGTGAGTTTTCAGGTTATTCCTATGTTTCATGTCGCGCCGAGTTTTCCAAAAAAGTTAATGAAAATCTTGCCAGTCCTACTATTTTTATCACTCGGCTCGGTTTTTTTTATTCATGACTCCGCACTAGGGCTTTATATTGCAGGAGCTGTGATCCTTATACTGCACTGTATTTTCGCCTATAGTCTTTTACGTACGTTACAGCAGCGCAAACGAAAGATAGCCGATACCACAGTCAAGTTTTGGCAATTGAGCGCTATCAGCCTATTTTTAATTACGGGCTATTATTTATTGCCTAATGAAATGCTACCAACAGCAATACAAGCAAGATCGTCATTACTGATTGGTGCCGTATTTATATACTTTTTTATTGTATCGATATTACTGGGGATGTTATTAAAAATAATGCCATTTCTTAGCTATAGCCACCTGCAGCAAAAGTGTTTAATTAACTTTGAAGCAATGGCACTTTTACCCAATATGCATGATTTTATAAATAAAAAGCAAGGCTTGATACTTTTTATCTTACACCTATTAACGGGTATCTCCCTGATAATCACCATTTTATCGCCTAGCTTTAATCCCGTTTTTGCTTCAATGTTGCTCGTGGAGTTTCTTTGGTTAGGCTTCTTAATGCTTAAAACGTGTAGACGATACTTTGTGTCTAATCAAGCGATAGAAAACCTTCTAACGTCTAGCAAACCCTAAATGAATTAAAGAAGGCAGCACTGACGCGATCATTAAAGGCATTATGGTCAGTAGTAAAGTCAGTCATTTTAGCTTGGTAATGTATGACCAAGCTAATTATTGCCTTGTTAATCTCTATACGGGTAAACATTGATCGCATGATAGGAGTGCCATTGATTTTCTAAGCTGTTATTTTGTTAGATAATAAGACCGATTTTATTACGTTTCTTACCTCTTAATGAGCGTTTAAAGGCTTAAAGGAAAATGCGTTAATTGTAAAAACTTTATCGCTCCATGTAAGACCCCAAACAACTTCCCATGATAACAAGACAGAAGTAATGATATAATGGGCGCTATTTTTAAATTTATAACAATTGTAGAGCAGCTATGTTGAAGTATGAAATTATCCCAGTAACCCCTTTTGAGCAAAACTGTACCTTATTTTGGTGTAGTGATACTAAACAAGCAGCGGTCGTTGATCCCGGCGGCGATATTGAAAAAATAAAAGCGAGTATAGCCAAAAATGGCTTAACACTTGAGAAGGTTTTAATTACCCATGCTCATATTGATCATGCGGGTGCCACTGATGCGCTTGCTAAGCATTATGAGGTATTGATAGAAGGCCCGCATAAAGAAGATCAGTTTTGGATTGATAGTATTGAAGATCAAAAAAAGCGTTTTGGTGGTTATTTTTCGTATGCAACTCCGTTTACGCCAAACCGATTTTTAATGCAGGGTGATACCGTTAGCTTTGGCAATATAGTGATGGAAGTCTATTTTTGTCCAGGTCATACACCTGGGCATGTTGTGTTTTTCCATAGAGAATCAAAGCTAGCTCAAGTTGGTGATGTGCTATTTAGTGGCTCTATTGGTCGTACTGATTTTCCTCGTGGCGATCATGCGACCTTAATTCGCTCTATTCGTCAAAATTTATTTTTGCTAGGTGATGATGTTCGGTTTATTCCCGGTCACGGTCCAATGAGTACTTTTGGTCAAGAGCGCCGTACTAACCCGCACGTAAGTGATATTGCAGTAGGAGTTAGGTAATGAGCCTTTTCGTACTAAAGGCACAGCGACAATTAAAAAAAGTAGATAATAGTAATATATTTCAAGGTGTTGTCATTGCTGTTATTTTACTTTCGGCGCTATTAATAGGGGCGAAAACATATGATATATCCCCTAAGGCCATTGCCATTTTATTACTCTTAGATATTGCGGTTACTGTTTTTTTTGCCATTGAAATTTTTATTCGTTTTTTAGCAAGCTCTGAGAAAAAGTACTTCTTTAAAAATGGCTGGAATATTTTTGATACCGTAATTGTTACCGCAAGCTTAATTCCTTCTGGCGGTACTAATGTTTTACTTGCTCGTTTATTGCGTGTATTTCGTGTACTTCGCTTGGTGTCAATAGTACCAGAATTACGTTTATTGATTAATGCATTACTTAAAGCTATCCCACGTATGGGCTATATCGTATTGCTCATGTTTGTTATTTTTTATATCTACGCGGCCATTGGCAGTATGTTTTTTCATTCAATAAACGAAGTGTTATGGGGAGATGTTTCTATCTCGATGTTAACTTTGTTTCGTATTGCTACGTTTGAGGATTGGACAGATGTTATGTACGAAACGATGCCGGTATACCCATTTAGTTGGATTTATTATTTAAGCTTTATCTTTTTAACCGCCTTTATCTTTTTAAATATGATGGTGGGTACCGTATTAAATGTGATGAGCCAAGAGCAAGAACAATTTCGTGCGGAACAACATGGTGAGACTGGTGATGGTGGAGAGCCAGCCAGTCGTGCACAAATAGATAAATTAGAGCGGGATCTGGCAGAAATTAAAGCGCTGTTATTGGCAAAGGGCTAAGTCATTTTATATAAGGTAGGGATATTTTTTTAAAGTGTATTTAGCTGTTTTTTTTAGCTGTTTTCTGATAGTGAGTAATAATACGGTCAAGGTGGTTAGCAAAATTTTGTCTGTCCGTTTGATTTAATGCGGCAGGGCCTCCTGTTTGCAGGCCACTTGCGCGCATGGTATCCATAAAATCACGAATATTGAGTCGTGATTTTATATTTTCTTTGGTATAAAGCTCACCACGTGGGCTTAATGCAACACCTTGTTTGGTTATCACTTCATCTGCCAAGGGAATATCACTGGTAATGACTAAATCCCCCGTGTTAACACGTTTAACAATCTCATCATCGGCAATATCAAAACCACTGCTTACTTGTATAAATGAGATATATGGGGACGGAGGAGTACGAACAAAGTGGTTAGCGACCAAGGTAATGGTTATTTTTGTACGATCAGCGGCTTTAAATAATATCTCTTTAATCACCACGGGGCAGGCATCGGCATCAACCCAAATTTTCATATGTTTTCCTTAGGATATTTTTTGTGCATTATAAACTAACTTGTACCTAATACCATTTTCATTAAATTAGTTCCCACTCAGGGCTTGTCAGCGCTTTGAGAATAAAGTGAATTTTTTTGTATATAGACTCTATATTAAGGAATTCTGTGCGATTATTAAGCCTTTATTATTTAACTAATGTCCATAAAAAAGCCCAGTCAAAGACGGGGCAAAAATAAAGGGGAAACATGAGAGTGCTTAACTTATGAGTCAGTACTCAATAAACTGTTTCCGTTAATCACTATCTTCCTCGGCTTTAATGCCTCTGGGATTTCTCTTTCTAAATCAACGTTAAGCATGCCATTTTTCATAAAAGCACCAATAACCTTGATATGCTCACCTAATTGAAATTTACGTTCAAAATTTCGCTCTGCAATGCCTTGATGTAGAAATTGGCGAGGGCTTTGACTT
>JBAHZW010000069.1:0-6005 GCA_037132835.1 Colwellia sp.
AGCCGAATTTTTCAGACAGCGTTTGTTGGTCATTTTTACGGCGTTATCACCTTTTTATGTGGAATAACCACATTACAAAGGCTCTGCCTTGTATAAATACCCAACAATTCGCTGCAAAAACAATCTCGAAAGATCAACAGCCCCTATTATTCTTTAGGCATTTCTAATTGCTTTTTCATGAATGGCAAGCGGTGACCAAAGTGATAGAGAGCTAGCCCTAATAACACTAAAAAAGCCCCCATTATCAATTTATCATTGATGGTTTCACCATTTAACAAAGCGCCAAGCGTTAGCGCTATTATTGGCGTGATCAATGTAATTAAAGTCACATTACTCGCGGACAATTTTTGTAATACGGTAAAGTAGGCGTAAAAGCCAATCAATGAACCAAATACGCCAAGGTATAGTGTTGACCACAGTGATTTTGCTTGCCATAAGTCAATATTTAAACTGCCATCAATAAATAACCAACTGATTAAGAACATCGGGGTTGCTACGGTTAACGCACCAACGGTTGTCGCCAACGGATGGATAGCTAAGCTAATACTTTTAACTAATACGCCACTTAAACTAAAGAAAAACACCGCAATTAGAATAAAGATAATGCCATAAATTCCGTCATTCGCTAAATTAAGGTTATCAGAGCAAACCACGGTTAAGCCTATTATTGAAATTAACATGGCGACTTTACGTGTCAGACTAATGCGAGGCTCGGCTAAAATTCGCTGTGCAAATACCGCAGATATTATGGGCGAAAAACCAAACACTAAGGAAATAATACCTGACGATAAGTATTGTGCCGCAAGGTAAGAGAATAACATGCCACCAAAGATACCTATTGCTGAATAGCCGTATAATTTTAATGCCTGCCTATGCCAGGGTAAATTAATACGGCGCACTTTAACCACTAACAAACCCAGTACTACGGCAATAATCATTCGCAGTAATACCGCTAGGCTGGGGTTAATTGATTCGCTACTCCACACAATCCCTAAGGGGGTGGTGGACCATATTAATAATACAGCCAAGTAGGCTATAGACACTGACATTTTCCGTCTCCTTTATTTTCACTAGTAAAACATACGCGTAAAAATACGCTTATGATGATTAAATTTAGCGATATCTTGCTATGTTGCTGATAAACCAAGTCAAGGATTACGGATTTAAGTGAATAGAAAACAAAAAACCGCAGAAGGTGACTTTGCGGTTTAGAAATGAATGAATTAAATAACGTTGTTTACTTTTATCGTTAACTATCAAGCTCCGCATAAGTAGTAGGCCAATGAAACAGGCGCTTAACTAGCCACAGTCGCTTAACCATAAGTAAACAGTTAATCGCTGCTGCTTTAAGGTTTCGAATGTTAATAATGGCGAGTAAGGTGTTTTGCATGTAGCCAAGGTCCAGTAATGCGTAAGTAATTATTTAATGTTCTTTATAGTGGCTATTGACGCGTTTTAAGTCAAGCAGGTGAACACGGGACAAAAGTTTAATTTTTAAATTTGTCGAGATAAACGTGCGCAATAGTAAAGTTAACGATACACTCTAGCCAAAATAACAAGAAACTCATGGGTAAACGACACGATGAACGCAATTCAATTATTATTACAACGACAATCGACCGCCACTTTAACAAGTCCAGCACCCACGGATAATGATTTACACACGTTATTAGCTGCGGGCATGCGTGTACCTGATCACGCAGGTTTAAAACCTTGGCATTTTCATGTTATTTCGGGACAAGGTTTACAACGCTTAAGTAAACTGTACGTTGAAGCGATTGATGCTGAGTTTAAAAACAATGTCGGTTTTATTCGAAACACTTCTATAGATAGCGATACCTTAAACGCAAAAAAAGAAAAAACAGCAAAAATGCCTTTTAGAGCGCCGATGATTATTGTTATTTCTACCAAGTACATTGAGCATGATAATGTGCCAAAACAAGAACAACTCATTGCTGCAGGATGTAGTGCCCATGCCATGCAAATGGCTGCTTATGCTTTAGGTTATGCTGCTATGTGGCGCACGGGTGATTTGGCTTATAATGCGATTGTAAAAAAAGGCTTAGCGCTGGAAGAGGGGGATGATATTGCTGGTTTCTTATATATAGGCACCGCAACTAAAGTTGCCAATATTAAGCCAACAAAAAATTATCAAGGTAAGGTCACGGTTTGGAATTAATAATGTGCCTAGCCCAAGCCACTTCACAATCTCATTACTGAAAATACAACTCACTCGCTTCATATCGGTGTTGAGTGAGAAAGTCTGACTTTAATTAGAGTTCCAGATGTTTGCCGATACTCACGGTAAGTTCTTCATCGGCATAATAGGGATTGGCTATTAGACATCGAACACTGCGTATCTTGTTATGACAAACTCAAAGCATAAAAAAAGCCAGTAGATAACTACTGACTTTTTATTAGCGCTATTAAACTAAGAAAACTCAACTCATTCAAGTTTAGCTAAGTTAAAGTTAAGTCGCTGTTAATAACTCTCGTTATGAACACTTAATACCGCACGACCCGAGGGATCAGCATTGTTGCGAAAGCTTTCATCCCAAGCTAGTGCTTCTTCAGTACTACAAGCAACAGACTTACCGCCCATGACACATTCAGCCGCGGTAGTTAAGGGGTATTTTTCTTCAAAAATAGTACGGTAATAATAACCCTCTTTGTTATCAGGGGTATTTATTGGAAATCTAATATGAGCATTTTCAAGCTGTTGCTCGGTAACAAGAGATTCAACATGGGCTTTTAAACCGTCAATCCATGAGTAACCAACACCATCTGAAAATTGCTCTTTTTGACGCCATAAAATTTCTTTTGGTAAATAACCTTCAAAAGACTCACGTAAAATAGCTTTTTCCATTTTACCGTTGCCACATAACTTATCTTCAGGGTTGATGCGCATAGCAACATCCATAAAGTGCTTATCTAAGAAGGGCACACGTGCTTCAATACCCCAAGCCGACATAGACTTATTCGCACGTAAACAGTCAAACTTATGTAGTCGGTCAAGTTTACGTAATAACTCTTCATGGAATTCTTGAGCGTTTGGCGCTTTATGGAAGTATAAATAACCACCAAAAATTTCATCCGCACCTTCACCAGAGAGTACCATCTTAATACCCATGGCTTTAATTTTACGCGCCATTAAGTACATTGGGGTAGAAGCTCGAATGGTCGTGACGTCATAAGTTTCTAAGTGATAGATAACTTCTTTAAGGGCATCAATACCTTCTTGCTCGGTAAAAATAACACTGTGATGAGTAGTACCAATGCTATCAGCAACTGTTTTCGCAGCAATTAAGTCCGGAGATCCCGCTAAGCCACAAGCAAACGAGTGAACTTTTGGCCACCATGCTTCGGCTAAATCATTATCTTCTATTCTACGTGCAGCAAATTTTTGTGTAATTGCTGAGATTAATGAAGAGTCTAAACCACCTGACAGTAATACACCGTAGGGTACATCGGTCATTAAGTGACTTTTAACCGACTCTTCCAACGCTTCACGAATTTTAGTGGTGCTGGTAGTATTGTCTTTTATCGCACCATATTCTTGCCAGTTACGTTTATAATATTGCTGTAATTTACCAACACGGCTATCTAATATATGCCCTGGCGGAAATTCAGACACTGTTTTACAAATAGGCATTAACGCTTTCATTTCTGAAGCGACATAAAAATTACCTTCGCTATCATAACCCGTATAAAGTGGAATAATACCAATATGATCACGAGCGATCAGGTAAGAATTGTCTTTTTCATTATATAAAATAAAGGCAAACATGCCTTGTAGTTTATCAACAAAATCAGCACCAAACTCTTCATAAAGTGGCAATATCACTTCACAGTCTGACGCGGTTTGAAAAGTGTAATCTACGTTTAAGTCGCTCGCTAACGCTTTATGGTTATATATTTCACCATTAACCGCTAAAACATTGGTTTTATCGTTATTGTATAACGGTTGAGCGCCATGCTCAGTGTCAACAATAGATAAACGCTCATGTACTAATATAGCATTGTCACTGTTGTAGATGCCTGACCAATCAGGACCACGATGACGTAATAGACGAGAATATTCTAACGCTTGAGGACGAAGTGCTGCGGCACCTGTTTTTATATCTAATATACCAAAGATCGAACACATTGAAGCGCTACTCCTTTATAAATATTGTTAAATTAACTGTTTTAGTTAAACTGAATTGTCGTGTAGGTTTTATTATGAAGAGGGGAACCTAGCGAAACCTTAATCACTCTTTTCACGATAATACCTTGAAAGTAGCTCATACCCATCACTTTGACAGCTTTGATATAAATATCAATACAAAGTAATAAACTTTTTTCATTAAAGGGCATAAACCGGTTAGTTCGTCGGGCAAACAGCGACACTATAATATTTAATTCACATAAATCCATCTAAAGGGGAAGGGGGCTTAAACCCGAAAAATAATTAACTGCTCATTGATTGGAATTATCTGGGGTGGCATAGTTAATTATTCTCCCGCCTGAACAAAGTGAATAAAGTGTTAACAACCCAATCAAAAAACAGTGCTATTGCATCCTGCATTCAATCTTATCTAAAGAGAGATATTCACTTCAGTCCAGAATTTACTGAGCTATTTAAAGTTAAAACCTATGCAAAAGGTGCCGCCTATATACGAAGTGATGATCTTTGGGATAGTTTTGCTGTCGTCGTCAAAGGAGTATTTCGACTTTATTATATTGATGAGCAGGGTAAAGAACATACTAAAGGGATTTTTTGTGAAAATACCCTTCTAGCTCCTTGTGCTCCCTCGGCCATAGCTCATCCCATTAATTTCAATATTGATAGCTTTGAAAAAACTGAAGTTTTATCCGCTAATTATAAACAAGTTCGGGAATATCTTGAATCCTCTGACTGGGGAGCTTCATTATTAATTAGTATGTTAGAGAGGCTATTAGATGAAAAGGTTGAACGTGAATATATCTGGTTAACTCTCGATGCGGAGTCTCGGTATTTAAGGTTCTTAGCTAAAAACTCGACGTTAGCAAAGCGATTGCCCCTGTATATCATTGCCAACTATTTAGGTATGTCCGATGTTACTTTGTCACGTATCAGAAAAAAATTAAACTTCTTAACATAGGTAAAGGATAAAATTTTCACGCTAGATAAAATACCTTCCAAGTTTAAAGGTAGAAGCAAGACACTGGTTATCACCAACGCTCGTTGTTAAAAATGATGATGTATCGCTATAAACAGTTAATCTGCATTAAACCTTCAGATTTAAGTAAAGCCAAGCCAAATTAACAATAAAATAATCATCAAATTTAACCAGAGGAAAAACCATGAGTCTTAGCCGTCGAAATTTCCTGAAAGCCAACGCTGTCGCTGCAACAGCCATTAGTATCACGATGCCAGTGAATATAGTTAAAGCAGATGAGCATAAGGGTGATATTAAAAAAAATGTTATGGGTACTGACCGTCACCAACTTAATGCAAATGCAGCGGTACTCTTTATTGAATTTCAAAATGAATGGGTAGCATCACAAGGAAATTTAAGACGGCTATTAATAACGGATGATACTGATTTTAAAAAGGCAATTCTAAAAGCAAAAAAATTATTAGCATTAGCGCGAAAAAATAGCCTTCATATTTTTCATATCACCCTTCAACCAGATAAAGCCTATAAAGTATTAGGTAATGCCCAATTTGGTCTTAGAGCTGCTATTCCTCACGCAGGTACTTGGCAAGATGGCATGCAGAATATTCATACTGACTTCTTACCCCTTGCGGACGAAATTGTCATTACTGAACGGACAGGAGCAAGTGCATTTTCAGGTAGTATGTTAGACAGCGTGTTACGTAATAATAAGATAGACACCTTATATTTAGCTGGGTTTGCTAGCCATGTTTGTGTCGAATCAACATTAAGGGAGGCACATGACAAAGGCTATACCTGTTACGTGATCACTGATGCGACAGCGGCTTTCAATACAGAGCAGCAGCAACACTTCGAAACAGAAAT
>JBAHZW010000150.1:0-14762 GCA_037132835.1 Colwellia sp.
ATACGTCAATAAATCATTAATATACGTTCGGTAAACTTATTAACACCCTTAGAGTTTACATTGTCGGGGTATAGCGCAGCTTGGTAGCGCGTGCGTCTGGGGGACGTGAGGTCGCAAGTTCGAATCTTGCTACTCCGACCATATTTAAGAAAACAATAAAGCCCACAGTTTTTAACTGTGGGCTTTATTGTTTCAGG
This sequence comes from Colwellia sp., assembly GCA_037132835.1. Lineage (GTDB taxonomy): Bacteria > Pseudomonadota > Gammaproteobacteria > Enterobacterales > Alteromonadaceae > Colwellia. Next base: position 198 of record JBAHZW010000150.1, read on the forward strand.
AGAGAGACATTTTTTTATTTAAACTCAGTACAGTGATTTTATGTGCATACCTTTGCATGAAGAAATGAATACGATGCGCTCTCCGGTTAGATAACATAACTCTGATATTATCGGCTAACAATGCCTCACCTCGTTTTACTTTAATTAAGGGGACAAAGGGTTGGTTGTCGATGCTGATACTTGTTATGTGATTACAAATAGCTTTTATTCTTGCTTGCTCAAGATGCACAGTTAAAATCCTATAAGGCGTTATTTAATTGATAGGGTAACGCATCATAAATTATTAATTGCATAGACTTGTAGTGAAACTGTGAAACTGTGTCACTTTGTTTTCAAGCTTGCCTCTGACAAGCTCTGAGTGGCAACTCATTTAATGGAACGGGCATTATTTACACCACACCTTACCACCGATAATTTTGAAGGCGGGTGTTCCACTAACGAGAGTGTCTCTAGCAAATACTTTATCGCATTGCGGGCAAGTACAGGGTGTTACCGTGAAGTCTTTGCTGATGCGTTCTTTAAAACACTTGAGTAAAGCCCCCTTACCCGCTTTACGGTATTTAAAGAGTAGGAAATTACAGCCTTTACAGTATATATCTACGGTCTTCGTTGGACCTTTTTTATTGGGTTTTGCCAAGATAAATTAGTCTTTGTTACGGTTCGTTATACTTTTAGCTATCCCCAATTGTGCCAAATTAATCGCCATATCTTCTGCGGCTGACTTTGGGCTAATATCCTCATCAATTTTGATGATTTTACCATCCTTAGCGATATAAAAAGTAACTCTGTTTGCCACCCTAAACAGGTTGAGTACTTGGTATGCTTTTGCCGTTTCTTTTGTTGGGTCGCTTAACATGGGAAAATCAGCACCTGTTTTTAGGGCAAAATCACGATTATCATCAAGAGGGTCAACACTGGCCATAAAATAGCTAACATCAAATTCTCTGATCAAATGCCCCTGCTCAGTTAACGACTTACATTCAATAGTACAGCCACGGGTATTAGCCATAGGGTACCAAGCAATAACAACTGCTTGTTTTCCTTGGTAGTCACTGAGCTTAAAATACTCTCCCGTCGTTGCTTGTAAATTAAAGTTTGGCGCGTCATCACCTACTTTTAGATCGGTGGCGCTGGAAAAAAAGCTCAGCATACTCAAGCTAATTAGCGTAATAAGTTTAGATAAATTTCTCATGTTAGGCTCCATGGTTGAGGTATATCCATACTCTTGCGTATAAGAATGTGTTCGTTAGGTGCTCACTTCTTTATACGCAAGAGTATTACATCAGTGTATGACGTTCACTGGTTAATTAAAAGACTTTCGGCTTTTCTCATTTAAGCTAACTTGCCCGCTTAAAATGTTCTCGATAATAGAAGCCCTGCACGTAATCACAATTAAGATGGTTAGCTAACGCTAAGTCTGTCGAAGTCTCCACGCCTTCTAAAATCACCGTTTTATTGGCACTGTGGGCGTAATCAATGAGAGATTTAACCAGTAACATGAAATTTTTATTTTTTTGATTCTTAATGACAAACTTATCCAATTTTATATAGTTAACAAGCTGGATCACCGAGGTTGAAATCATTGACTGTGGATCACAAACGTCATCTATTGCGGTGGGTATACCGCTTTTAGCAAGATTATCAATCATAGATAAACTCATGGTAGCATCATTAATTTCGGAGTTTTCAATGAGTTCAACGACAACTGTTGAGTGTGTATATGACTTAAACAACTGTAAAAAAGGATTGTCTTGATCAATACAGCCACTAGAAAAATAGGAGTCTTGATCTAAGTTTACAAAGATATCATGCCCCGGTATGGCATGAGAGAGTTGCAATTTTTTTTGCTGGTATTCCACTTGGAATAAACTTAATGGGCTACTATGAAGCGACTCATAGACAAGATCCGGGCGAATTTCTTTATTATCGTGGCTGTAAAAGCGAGCAAGGGATTCATAGGCAAATATTTCTTGGTTTTTGCATTGAACAATGGGCTGATATTCAACACCAAAACGTTTGTTTTCAATAAGTTCAATTAATAGACTTGCATTGAGTAATTTTTTATTTTTCATTCATGATACGCTAATAATTTATTAATTAGCGATTCCTACAACATATATGGAATACCCAACACTAAATAAGAATCATTACCATGTAAAGCTATATTTCGCTAACGCCCTCTCATTGCTAATAGTTTACGCGTAATTGCTGGAATATCAGTCAAGCTCTCGTTTTGGTTGATAAAACTAAGTTCATCATCTATATATTCAGGCTCAGTCGGCACTTCATTGTCAACGCTTTCTGGCGGTAATATTTCAACAGCCATTACCGTTTCATTAACGGATGATTTTTCACTGCTTATACCAGAGCCAATAATAAGTATTTCAATTTCTGAAGACAAATTAGAGTCAAGGGTTACCCCCGGTACTATAAGTACGGCTCGGTTTTTTACCTTGGCTCTAATATGATCAATTAAACCATTATAAGTGGCAAGTTTAGGCTCGGATTTACAAAATAACTGGAAGATAATACCTTTTGCCGTATCAATATTGGCAATCGATACAAGGGGATTGTTAAGTGCTTGGTCAAGCGCCTCAAACGCTTCTTCTTCTGAGTCGGCTTTGCCTACACCTAAAATAGATTCTCCTTCAAAGGACAAAATGGTTGAAAAGTCATTTTTATCAACATTAACATAACCTGTTTCATTTAACATTTGCACCAAAGCGATTAATAAATTTTTTAATACTTGGTTACTTTGATTGAAGGCTGAAAATAAACCGACACTTTCACCTAAGCCTTGCAGTAATAAATCATTTGAAAGCGTAATGTAAGCGTGAATAGGTGCCTTAATGTCCTCTATACCTTGCAGCGCATAATCTAAGCGAATTTGCCCTTCTGATTCAAAAGGCAAGGTAACAATCGCTAAACAGTTGATATTCAATTCACGGGCTATTTTAGCTATTAATGGGCTAGCACCTGTACCAGTGCCCCCACCAAAACCTGCAGTGATAATAACAATGTCACTATCGATAATAGCACTGCGAAGAATATCTTCACTTTCTTGTGCAGCTTGATAACCTATTTTAGGATCGGAACCAGCGCCGTAACCATGGGTTAGATTTTCACCAATGAGAATTTTATTTTCTACATTGATACTATTGAGTGCGGCAAGATCGGTATTCACTGCAATTAAGTTAACTTGACTCGATAAGTTATTTTCATGCAGCATATTAACTGTGTTACATCCGCAGCCACCAATGCCCACTACTGTGATCAATAATTCGGGATTACCGTTTAAAAGTTCTTTCATATTATTCCCTAATAAATAGTTTAATCAATGGCCCTGTTTATCGCGTAACTTTTGATAAATTAATCAAACCTATGTTGATAATGTTCAGTCTTATTTATTGCCATTTTTTAGCTCGCTATTATTTTATTATAGAGATCAACTTATACATGATCTACACAAAAAGTAACTCTTGGGGATCTTTATTTTCTGCCCTTCATCGCACTGAATTTTATTTTTTCATATTCTTCAAACGATCAATAATAAATTTAAACTAAATACTTTATTCAACTTAATAAAACCTTACATCAATAGTAAACAGTTACCTACACATTGATTTAAGAGTTACCGGAGTTGCCGTAAATATAGCAAAGGGGTTGCTGGGGTTGTTTTCCTGATACGAGGCGGGGTTACTGGGGTCGTGGCTATATTGCAATTTAGGGTTGTTAGGGTTACTATGGTTTATCGAGTGTTTTAGTGCTGTTAGGAGTTGATTTTGAAGTATGCTGTAATGTTTATTTTTATAGAGAAAAGTGGTCTTTATCAGGTGTCAGTACCTGACCTTCTGGGCTGTGTAATAACCGCTAAAACGATTGATTTAGGTATGGAAGAAATAACAAAATCAATAAAGTCTCATCTTGCTATATTGGCGGAATATGGTGAGAAAGTACCCAATGCAAAGGGTTTAGAAAGCCATAGAAAAACATATATGCTAGAAAACCCGTATACATTTTCACAAGCTTTTTGGGCAATAGTCAGTATTGATATAACCCCTTATTTAGGTAAGAGTCATAAAATAAACGTTACCCTGCCCGAGTTATTGATTGCTCAAATTGATGATAAAGTAAGTAAGTCTTCAGATTACAAAACACGCTCAGGTTTTATTGCCAGTGCTTGCTTTGCTGAATTAGCAAAGTGATTGTAATTTATACACTCTTTATTTAAAGGGGGTAATAACAAGAAAGACTAAAATGCTTTACACCAAGTCCCTCAAGTTTTAGCTTAGCTTAAGAGAGTAAGCTTGCCAAAGCGCTCTCATCAAAGCTACCTAGATTAGGCAAGGCCTCTTGGGTTTCTGCTTGCGTTAAGCCAAACCAGCGAGCCATGGGTGAAGCATATTGCTCGACCGAGGTTTGTGGGATCAAGCGACCGCGGCCACATTCATAGTCGTGACCAACTTCTGCTTCTGGCACATTACCAAAGATGTTGCCGCCATTGACTGCTCCGCCCATTACCATGTGGTGATTGCCCCAGCCGTGGTCGGTACCCGTAGTATTGGGTACTAAAGAACGACCAAAATCAGAAGCGGTGAAGGTGGTAATATTATTTTCCAGCCCCATATTAACCGTTTCATTGTAAAAGGCATTCATCGCTTGGCTAATTTCTATATGTTTGAGTCCAAGTGCACTGGCTTGGTTGGAATGGGTATCGTAGCCTCTCTCACTCACGATAAAAATTTGGCGTTTCATACCCAAGGTATCTCGATTGGCTATCATGCGTGCAACCACCGCGAGTTGTGATCCTAAGCTGGTACTAGGAAAGCTTGTCGTTGGGGCTGCAGAGCTACCAAAAGCCTGACTGATAAGGAGGTTGTTATCGATAGCGCTATTCGTCATATCCATAATATCGTTGCGAATAAGATGGGCTCTGCTTTTATTCAGGCCGCGTAAATTTTTGTTATACGCTGTGGTAAATGCACTTGGAGCTCCGCTTACCGTAGCAATGGTTTTACCTCCTGATGTGGATAGCTCAAAACCATTAACAGAATTACCACCCACAAAAATGCTGCTGCCGTTAGTGGTAATGGTCGTAAACGCTGCATGAGTATTCGCACCAGAGGCTTGCAATATATCGCCGAAACGGCCACCCCAGCCGGAGCTTGCTCCCTCAGGCTGACCCGCTTGCCAGACACTGCGTTGATCGTTATGAGAAAACAATCTTGGCGGCACCGCACCACCACCATTGTCTATATCTTGGCGGGTGATTGGCTCGAGTAGAGGGCCAACATTACCCACAAAAGCCACCTTATTCGCTTGATACAAATCAGCAATCTCTATCATTTCTTGTGATAAAGAAAATTCACGGCCATCGGCTACTACACCACTACTGTTACTGGTGCCTAAGGCAATTAAGTTATCGCGCCGCCTTACGGATAAACCATCAGGCTGTGCATCAAAACCACTTAGTATGGGTTCGCGGATTGTTTCGAACTTATTCCACGAACTTAAGTCGTAGGGGATAAGTAAATCATGGCCGTCCATGCCACCTTTTAAAAATACACAAACCAAGGCTTTATAATCTGAGGTATCTGCTGCAAAGGCGTTAAAAGAAGCGAGGTTAGTAGCAAAGCCACTGGCTACACCAAGTCCAGCCAAAGTATGTTGTAGGAACCTTCTGCGGGTGATCATAATTATTAATCCTATCCTTTCTTATTTTAATGACTTAAAACTGAGCACGGAATTCGCTGCAGGTCACAGCGAGTAGCATTGCCAAAGTAACACGCTCTAATAAGGCTTCGTCTCTTGCATCGCCATCTTCATCAGGCAGTTCTATAGCTGCTATGGTGTCTTGAATACCTTGTAAGGTATCTTCATCCATTCGTCCGGCAGTCATCACCAAATTTATATGATTGGTAAGGGCTAGTGGCTCGGTCGCTAAGATAAGCTCTTTGGTATAATAAGGCGCAAACCCTATGGCATCACTTGCTCTTCTAACGAATGATTTCATCGTGTTAGCGTAATTAATAAGCGTGGTTGAGGTCATGATCTGCAATTCAGGCATGACTTTATTTAAATCCCCCATCGACGTTCCAGCAGCCACATACCCAGGACGAAAATAGTTAAATACTGAACGTGCTTGATAAGGGGTTTGACCGAAGTCATCATCACCTAATGTGCCACGTAAACCGGTCTCGTTAACATCAAAATCATTTATATCCGCTACACGAGCCCAATGTAAAAAACCTATAATGGGTTCGTGTGCTTTACCATAATCATGCCAATTGTATCTATCGAGGTCTCTTGCGGTTACATCTAATAGAATAGCGGCCCACACTGGCGGCAAATCACCGCGCTCACCTGTACCTATATTGGTGCCATCGGGTAAGGTAAATTTGCCACTTTTAAAGGCGTTAACACATCGAGTCGTGTAGTCTGTACCGTGTGGGTTACTGAACGTTAAGCGTTGAATTAATTGCGTACAGATAAAAGGCGGCAGATTCGCATGATTAAATAGAATATCAAGCGTGGCAGAAAGTTCTTCATCACCTGAGCCACTGACAGACTCACCCAAAATTGATTTAGTGCCCTGTGAATGATATTCCTCGTGCATTACCATGCGCACAGTATCGCTTGCTTCTTCTGTGTGCAGGCTGACACGACCTCCAAATGCTTTATTAGCCCAATATAATCCGGTAAAAACTTTTGCTAGCTCAGTGATATCATCGTTATCGTATATCTCTGTTGCTACGCTATTTTCAAGTTTAACGGAGCCATCCTCATTTAATTGGGTTAAGCCAATGGTAAATAATTGCAAGATTTCTCGGGCGTAGTTTTCATCAGGTGCCGAGCCTGTTTCGGGATCTGCTTTTTGGTTGCCGGCATAAGTTAATGAATAGCCCATGAGTGGGTGGTAGGTTACCTCTTCAAGTAAATCGCGGAAATTACCAAAGGCACCTTCTTGTATAATCTGTTTGTAACTGGCGTGCAGTAGTGATTTTCTGATGATCGGGTTTGGCAGTGTACTGGTAACAAAAATTTCAGATAGGGCAAATGCTGCTCGTTGGCGTAGCTGATCGGGACCTGCCACGGCAAGCTTGTAGAAAGCTTCAAGTGAATGATAATTATATTTTAAATTACTGCTAATCCCCAACCCTTCACCCAATGCACGCGTTTCTTCAATGATGTCAACAATGGGTTGACTTAATTGGTCTTTAAACCATGCAGAGTAACCCATTTCTTGAAGCTCAGTGATACTCGACTCCGTTGGCCCAAACGTGGCTTGTCTCAAGAATGCTGCGGCTTCTGCTGCAGATGGTGGATTATCTGCGATCGTGACGGTACTTAATATATCTGTAGTTTCGGATATATCTGTTGTTTCGGATATATCTGTTGTTTCAGGTATATCTATTGGAGCCACACTAGCCGGTAATTCGTCAGGTAAAAGATCTTCTGAGCTTTCACCACCACAACTTGTCAGTAGTACAACGACGGAGCACTGAATTAGATGAAACAGTTTTTTTCTTATCATTTTATATTGTTCCATAACATTAGATTAAGAGAATAAAGTTTATGAAAAATAATCATTTCGTTTAACTTAGACAACTTATACCATTTAAGGCGAAACAAAGTAAATTATTTGTTAACAGTATGATCTTACTTCATGACATTCGACACTTTGATAAAGGTTAAAATCTTAGTCAATAGAGGTATTTATGAAACAAAAAAGATAATACAAAAATTACATGAAATGATTTAAAGCAGCGGCTATCGCTTTAGTGATCCGAGAAAATTGACTTTATAGCTGAAAATAGCACTTTGAAGGTAAGCAATTTGATCTATTGCAAATATAACAATCCGTTATGGGACTACACAGTAATTCCCACTGAAATCATGAACTTTGATTGGTAACGGGTATCATTAGGTAAGCAACGGCGCTAAATTAATTTGGCTGGCAGCAAATTTGATCTTTTCTTTAAAAGAGATATGGTTGCCCTCTTTGTCTACATCATTAAAAAAATCAAACTGGGCGATTTTAGGGATGGGTAACAGTTGCTCTAGTTCTGTTATATTTTCAGCTAAGTTATTCATTGACTCACTAGAGGCACAATTTGCAACCCAAGCAATACAATTTAAACCATCCGTTTTAATTGCTTCAAAGGTAAGTAGAGCATGGTTGAGACAACCCAACTTCATATTAATAATAAGAATAACATCATGCTGACTTCGTTTAGCAAAGTCAGATAGAAATTGGTAACTCTGTTTATTATCACCCACGCACTTCACCAAGCTATTTATTTTCGGTGAGACCCCAAGCGGTAATCGCCAACCACCGGCTCCTTCAACAATAATGACATCGGCATTAAGTGCTTTGACAACATTATAATGCAGTTCAATTTCACTAATACTTAATGAAACATTTTCTTTTTTTGCCGCAATATGCGGCGCAATAGGATCTTTAAAGGTGATGGGGTTAATCATTGCAATGGATTGTTTTGCATTAGCAAACTGACTGAGTAATTTTGCATCTTCATTAATTAACTGGTCGTTGACTAATTCGCAACCAGCAGAGATAGGTTTAAACGCAGCGACTATCATTGGTTTGTTTTTTGCCTTAATGATTTGTTGTTGCAGTGCATAAATCAACGCACAACTCACAAATGTTTTACCTGCATCGGTATCTGTTGCGGTAACAAAAAATTGCTTCATAGTGTTTATTAAGGAGTCTCTTGAGTAAGTTTGTTGTCTGAGTTTTAGCTTTGCGGCAATAACACCAAGTTAGCTATTTAACTTAACCACTAAACCAGAAAACAAACGGTAAGTTGCGGGGTATATTCCATTTGGCTCTAGAAAATCTTTGTAATGTTCGGTCATTTTAAACCATTTATCTTTACCTGAAAGGCCTTTGTTTTTTTTATGTGACAAATGATTCGCCCCTAAGCCTTTTAATTCCCGTGCTAAGTGAATGACGTTTTCATATTCAAGAGTAATATCTTGGCATTTTTGCTCAATTAACTTACTTTTTTCATTATCAAATAAAGTATTGAGTTCAGTTACCGTTTTAAAATTTATCACGTGTTGTTCTTCATCTACTTGTCGCCAAGATGATTTCAATTCATATAAAGTACCATCCACTAAGGTGGAAAAAATAAGTAAACCACCCGGTTTTAATACTCTAAGCATTTCCTTAATTGCTTCATCAAGGGGGTCAAACCATTGGATCACCAAATTAGAATAAATACAATCGATGCTGCTATCTTTAAGGGGAATGTTATGGGCGTCAGCTTGTAGCCATAAGATTTTTTCATTACGGTTTTCGTTAGCAAAGTTGAGCATTTTGGTTGAAATATCTAAGCCGATAACATGCTTATATGCACCCACTAATAAGTCGGTAAAAAAACCTGTCCCCGAGCCTAAATCTAATACGGTTAAATCTGTACGTTGAGGTAGCCATGTTAAAAGGTGTTTACCTGAAAAACGTTGTAGTCTTGCTGATACATCATAAGATTCACTCGCAGCGCCAAAACTCTTAGCTATTTTCAATCTGTTGGTGTTTTGTTGTTCTTTTTGAACCATTAAGCTATAGCCTCATTAATATTCATCGCTAAGTTTTTGATATTATTGATATTGTGATTAGTGCAAATAGTAACACGTAACCTCGAGCTATTTACAGAAACCGTGGGTGGCCTAATGGCAGTTACCCATAACCCTGCTTTTTTCAGTTTATCACTGACCAAAAGTGTTTTTCTCTCATCGCCAAGGATTATTGCATGAATTGAAGATTGTGTGGTTACTAATTCTATTTCGGGTGACAGTAATTCACTGAACAGTTGACTTAACTCTGTTATTTTTTCACGACGCCATTGCTCTTGTTGAATAAGCGCAATGCTCTTTCTAGTTGCCCAAGCGATAGCCGGTGATATTGCGGTTGAGTAGATATAGTGCCGAGAAAAATTAACTAAATACTCATGTAACTCTTCACTACAGGCCAAAAAAGCGCCACTGGTGGCAATGGCTTTGCCAAAGGTTGCCATTGTAATATCAATGTTGGCTAAGCTATTGCTACCCTGTCCTTCATTTCCAATAACACCAATACTGTGTGCATCATCAAGATATAACCAAGCTTTTTCTGCTTTGACCAATGCTGCTAATTCAGCAACCTTGGCTTGGCAACCGTCCATACTAAAAACACCTTCCGAAGCAATTAACTTGTTTGTTGACGTTTCTACGCTGTTAAGTAAGCGGCTTAAATGCTCAATATTATTATGGCTAAAACGCTTCACTTTGGCTTTACTCTGATAAGCACCGTCAATCATAGACGCATGACTGAGTTTATCGAGAAAAAAGTGACTTTCGGGTGTTTTACCCAAGGCATTAAAAAGGGCTAAATTAGCACTATAGCCACTGGTAAAAAGTAAACATTTAGGTTTATTTAGCCATTGACATATATCATTTTCAAGGGCTTGATGGGCGTAATGGTAACCCGTTACCAAGCTTGAGCTACTGGCACTGCTGCCAAACCTATCAAGCCCTTCTTGCAAGGCTTTGTTTATCTGAGGGTGATGATTTAAACCTAAATAATCATTTGAGGAAAAATTAATATAGCTTTTTCCATTGATGACAATTTGACTGCTTTGACTTGCCACGTTCTTGTGAGTGTTGGCGAAAAATAATTGACGATAACGAGATTTAGCTTTTTGCTCACTAACATCCGTATGAATAAAATCAAAGGCCATAGTTAAATTTAAGTCACTTTACTTATACCGAAGCATTGTAAAATAAGTCACTGTTTTGTTGATCAACAATGGCTGTTTTAACAATATTGTCTGATAAAGCACTATCGTCGGCAATTGTTTCAGTGTTTATGCCTAATTTTTCAAACAAGGCTATATCTTTATTGGTTTCTGGATTTTCAGCGGTTAATAATTTACAACCATAAAAAATCGAGTTAGCTCCAGCAAGAAAACACATCGCTTGCATTTGTTCATTCATCGCCGTACGACCTGCCGATAAACGCACATGGCTTTTTGGCATCATGATTCGTGCAACTGCAATACAGCGAATAAAGTCAAAGCTGTCTAAATCATCAACATCAGCGAGAGGAGTCCCTTCGACTTTAACCAACATATTAATAGGCACACTTTCGGGTTGTGGGCTTAAGTTTGCTAGTTGGATTAATAATGATGCCCGATCAACCGCTTTTTCACCTAAACCAACAATGCCGCCTGAGCATACTTTCATGCCAGCACTGCGCACATGATCTAAGGTGTCTAATCTGTCTTGGTAAGTACGAGTTGTTATAATTTGGTTATAATGCTCAGGAGAGGTATCTAAGTTATGATTGTAATAATCTAAACCAGCATTATTTAATTGATCGGCTTGATCAACCGTTAACATACCTAAGGTCATGCATGTTTCCATACCAAGCGCTTTAACACTCTTCACCATATCAAGTACATAAGGCATATCACGTGCTTTAGGGTTACGCCAAGCCGCCCCCATACAAAAGCGTGTCGAGCCCATTTCTTTAGCGCGTTGTGCCGCTTCTAAGACTTTTTCAACGGCTAATAAACTTTCTTTTTCTAGGTTAGTTTTATTACGCGCACTTTGTGAGCAGTATTTACAATCTTCTGGGCAAGCACCGGTTTTAATCGATAACAAGGTACTTACCTGTACTTCATTAGGATTAAAGTTTTCTCTGTGTATCGTTTGAGCTTTAAACATTAAGTCATTAAATGACAGGGCAAATAATGCTTGAACTTCTTTTAAATTCCAATTATGACGAACGATAGTCTTTACCCATTGTACCGAGGGATTTTCTTGTGATAATACCGCAGCGGAACTACTTAAATTTGACATAAAACTCAATTGCATCTAGTTAACTTAACGGGTAGTCTAGCCACACTACTCCTGATGTCAACTACTAACGCCCCCTTGGTTAACAAATGAACAATAAACAACCACTTTTATCTTCTTCTGAACAAAACTCACTGTTACGCATTGATAGAGAAAACGTATGGCACCCTTATACTTCGATGTCTGAGCCTTTGCCAAGTTACTTAGTTGAAAGTGCGCAAGGTGTAATGATTAACTTAGCCAGTGGTGAGCAGCTTATTGATGGTATGTCATCATGGTGGTCGGTATTACATGGCTATAACCACCCTACTTTAAATAAAGCCTTACAAGCGCAAGCCGCTAAAATGTCGCATGTTATGTTTGGTGGTTTGACCCATCAAAGTGCCATTACTTTATGTGAGAAACTTGTACAGTTAACGCCAGCAGGTTTAGATAAAGTTTTTTTGTCAGACTCTGGCTCTGTCAGTGTCGAAGTTGCCATGAAAATGGCCTTGCAATATCAACATGCACAGGCTGAAAAAAACAAACAAAGCTTGACCAAAACCAAGTTAATGACGGTTAATAATGGTTACCACGGTGATACTTTTGCTGCCATGTCGGTATGTGATCCTGTCACTGGTATGCATCAAATATTTGAACAAGTATTAATGCAACATTACTTTGCCCCCGCACCAAGTATTAAGTTTGGTGAAACATGGTCAAAGGATGAGACAAAAACCTTGGCAAGTTTATTTGCTAAGCATCATGATGAAATAGCTGCCTTTATTATCGAGCCCATAGTACAAGGTACCGGTGGCATGCGTTTTTATCACCCTGAGTATTTAAAGGTCTGTCGACAGTTATGCGATCAATATAATGTATTATTGATTGTTGATGAAATTGCCACCGGCTTTGGTCGCACCGGTAAACTTTTTGCCTGCGAGTGGGCGGATATAAGTCCAGATATTATGTGTTTAGGTAAAACCTTAACCGGTGGTTATATCACCTTGGCAGCGACCTTGTGTACCACACATATTGCGCAAACAATCAGTGAAGGTAAAGCGGGTTGCTTTATGCACGGACCTACCTTTATGGGCAATGCCCTCGCCTGCGCCGTAGCCAATGCCAGTATAGACTTGTTATTTACCAACGATTGGCAAAAACAAGTTAAAACCATAGAGCAAACACTAACGTCATTACTTGTTCCTCTCGAAAATTACAACAGAGTAAAAGAGGTACGGGTATTGGGCAGTATTGGCGCGATAGAATGCAAGCAGACTGTTAATGTGGCAGAGATACAAAAACGCTTTGTTGAGTTGGGTGTGTGGATCAGACCTTTTGGTAAACTCATTTATATTATTCCACCATTGATCATTACTACGGAGCAACTAACCCACTTAGTGGCGGCAATTGCTACGGTATTAAACGAAGACAGCTGTTTTGATGAGTAAGTGTTTTAAGGCGCTATATATTTAGTCATGCTAAAAATAAACTCAACGATGCTAGGGGCATAGAGCTATTTAAAGAAAGTGTAAATTATAAAAGCAATCCAACTAAGCACTAATAATAACCAAGGAAAATAATGACGGGTGTTAACTTCTCTTGGCTCATCAGAGCTTTCAGGCTCGTCTGCTAAACGTTGTTTTTTCTTAACTTCTTGCTTACGATCTCTATCTCGCTCACGTGATTTTTTACTTTGCTGTTTTTTATACTCAGCAATTCCCTTTTCAATGCCTTGGGCAATTAATTTAGTTTGCGCTTTGCTTTGGCCTTTTTTTTGTATACTGTTGGCCACTTTCATTGCTTGCTCTTGGCTTTCTTTTGATACTTTATTATGCATTACGAGCCTATCAGTTATGTTAAATGTATTAGGGTGTTTTATGATTGCTAACAAGCCTTTTATTAGCTAGTTATTACTCGGCTACGGTTTTTTCCTTGCCTGATTATGATTAAAAAGTGCCGCTGAAACTCAAGCCATAATAGCCATTGTTCGCTGTCGGTGAAATAGTGATCCCCGAATAGGGCTCGGTGAAATATAGCCCTGAAAGAATTCCTATAGCAGCGCCAGCTAATACATCTTCTACATAATGTTGATCACTTTCAACTCGGCTATATGCAACAAAAGTTGCACCAAGGTAAGCAGGAATAGCCCATTGCCAGCCATAACGCTGTTGAATAAAAGTGGCCGCGGCAAAACTATCTGCAGTATGGCCTGAAGGAAAGGAGTCATCACCAGAGTCATCTGGTCGATCTTTATCTACGGCAAACTTTAGCCCTTCCACTGCGACACGAGAGATCACACCCGATTTAATTAACTGCCAACTGCCTTGATAATTATCTTCTATTATAAGGGTAGCGCTCAACGCTGCGGCAGGTAAAAGTAAGTGAATAATATCCCCTGACTTTTCTAAATTTGACTTAGCTAAAACGGGACCAGCAAGTAATAAAAACAAGAGTAATGAAAATGTTTTCACCAAGTTAACTCATAAAAAACAGAATGTGATCGTCTTTATACCTAGCAAAGTGATCAATTGCAAAAAAATGATTTAACGCTATCGCTATAAATATATCGAATAAACCTTAGGTGCTGTTGATCTTTCGAGATTGTTTTTGCAGCGAATTGTTGGGTATTTATACAAGGCAGAGCCTTTGTAATGTGGTTATTCCACATAAAAAGGTGATAACGCCGTAAAAATGACCAACAAACGCTGTCTGAAAAATTCGGCT
>JBAHZW010000090.1:0-58208 GCA_037132835.1 Colwellia sp.
TTTATCATAAATTTGATGCGGATGAAGCGTCTGCCACGGTTGATGATTTAGGCTCAGAAATTAATGCGGTCTATTCAAAAGCGTTGACTAAAAACTATACCGTTGGTGTTAAGTTAGCGGCTTATTCTGCCGGTGATGTTGACTCAGGTAAAGTGGATACCGACAAAGTATGGTTATGGTTCAATGCTAAGTTTTAGTCTTTTTCTTTAATTCTAATACTAAGACTAAGACTAAAAGTATTAGTAACACTAACGTTCAGATGACCAGCCCCGCGAGTAAGATTTATTGATAATCTTACTCGTGGGGCTTTTTTGTCTGTGGTCACTCTCTAAAAAAGCACATGACTAGGCACTTGGCTTAGGATCGTCATCCCCGTGGAGTTTTAATCGGGGAACCCGCTCTAAAACGCAATGGATCTTCGATGAGAGACTGCGAAGATGACGCGAAAAAAAGAGCGCCTGCTTCGATATATTCCCTTACGAAAAAAAAGATCATAAACTGTTAAAAATGTTATCATATCACTAGGTTATAGCTTTTAAGTACTCATCATTTTTAAGTTCATATTGCCGGATATTATTTAAACACAGTCATATTTAAGTACCTAATGTTGAGGAGAAAGCGATGCAGTTAATTAAACGTATTTTGGTGGTTATGGACGATAGTACCGACCACCAAGCCTCATTAGTACAAGCCATTAAAATAGCGGAAAAAACGTCAGCAAGTATTGAGCTTTTTTTAGTTGTTTATAAAAATCAATTAATCAGCCATTGGCTCTTCAATGAAGCACAACAGAAGGTCATAAAGAATGAGTATTTGGCAACAAAATTACGTTGGTTAGAAACGTATGCCGCTGAAGTAATGCTCCTTGATATTAATGTTAGTATTGATGTCGTTTGGCATACTGACATGAGTTGTGCCATTTTGGCTAAAATAGCGGCTAACAATACGTCGATGGTTATCAAGTCTACTAAGCAAGACTCTACCATCAGTAAAATATTTTTCACTCCCAGTGATTGGCAATTATTAGAACATTGCTCTGTGCCCTTACTACTCACAAAAAATGTCAGTGAAACATCATATAATCAAGTTATGGCTGCGGTTGATCCTGAAAAAAACCAAGCTAAAAGCTTAGATGGCGATGTTTTACAAGCTGGATTGGCAATGGCTGAGTTATTTGATGGGCAAGTGCATGTTTGTCATTGTTATGAGCCTATAGGCGCTGAACTATGGCAAGGCATAACGGCTGTGGAAATGGAAAATACCTTAGATAATGGTGATTATAATGTTTACACGGATGCGATAAAGCAACACCACAGCGTTGCTTTTACTCAGTTGTTGAGTGACTATGCCTTTGATGAGACGTTAATTCATTTAGTGGCGGGATCGGCCGTAGATGAGATCCCCGCGGTAGTCAAAGCGCACGATGTAGATTTATTAGTTATGGGCATGAGTAATAACGGTAAATACATGGGTAATACTATTGAGAAAATACTTGATAATATTGAATGCGATGTGTTATCGATAAAATGCCTTGAGTCTTAAGTGATACACGTTTGGAAATAGAGATAGCGCTTTTTTAATGTATTCACATAGAAAATAGTCAACTAAAAAGCTTTAAGATAATTATTTTTAAATTAAGTGTTTACTTTTTAAAAAAAGTTGGGTATATTTCTGGTGCTGATTAGTATTCCTCACCTGATCAGTGTTAATCCCCAGTATTTTTTCGTGTTTTGTCTTTCCTTTTCACAGTCAGTCAACACCTAATAAAGTTTATTAATTTAAAGCTTTTTGCTGCATAAGATCCCAAGTAATACCCAATGGTTTTCGGTGAGTTCTTTGTATTGTTATCAATTATGTATGTGCAGTTATAATACCATTCCGTATAAAGGAAGTAGGCACTTAGAATGGAATGGGCGACATTAGAACAAATGAAATATGTGTAGATATTGTTATTCTACATCAAACAAATTTTGTGCTGTTATTATGTTGTCCAAACGTTTCCGAAGGATGAGTTTTACATTCTCGCTAAGTGAACACTTTCTTAGACGGATTGGTCTAAGCTTTTGAATATTGCGTTTTACGCAGTTAAAGGAGTTATATTATGTCTTATACTTATAAAGGTAAGGTTTATGCTATTGAAGCACCAGTAAAGTCTATTTCAACCAACAAACTAAATGTTGTTGTTAAAGATAAGACCGGTTCTAAATTGTTTAAATTTACCCAACGTAATGAGTCTAAAGATTTTCTAGCTATGTTATATCAAGTGTAACAAGCGAAAAGTCATACCTTAGAGTATGACAAACGGTAAATTAAAAACCAGAGTCACCTTATATAAGGTATTCTGGTTTTTTGGTTTTTGGGAAGGGGATGCTGATTAACTGTAAATATCACCCATTACCGCGAGCTGGGTAAGGTAAATACGTAAGTCTAATTCTAATTGATGGTATTGAGGCAACATGTTTTGACAAAGTTTATAAAAGGCTTTGTTATGATCTTTCTCTTTTAAATGTGCTAATTCGTGCACCACTATCATCGCTAAAAAGTCTTCAGGAGCTTTTTTAAATAAACCCCCAATGCGAATTTCATGTTTACTTTTTAATTTATTACCTTGCACGCGTGAAACAGAGGTGTGTAAACCCAACGCATTGTTAATAATATGTATTTTATCATCATATTTTATTTGGCTCAAAGGGGCTGACTTTTTTAAGTATTGATTTTTTAGTGCTAGTACATAGCCACGAAGTGCCTTGTCGTTAGTGAAAATATGGGTTGTCGGGTATTTTTTTAATAGGTATTGCGCTAATGTTTTTTGTTCAATCATGTGCTGAACTTGCCTGTGTATTTGTTCTGGGTAGCTAGATAAATACTGCAATGTAGGTGAGTCAGTTTTTGTATTTTTAAATAATGATGGCATAAGTCGTGCGCAATAATTGAGAAGCTATTCTAATGGAATGGGTATTATACTTTTTATTGTGTAGATAGGGTAATAGCAATATTGAACGGATGTGACACCATTGTGCTTTAGAGACATCGATTAAAACATTACGGGGATGACGAGCCTGAGCCAAGTGCATAGGCACGTTGATTTATTAATAATATGTTATCTGTAAAGTACGACATAATTTGCTAGAATACTCGGCACTATTTGCAATAAAAGCAAGACTGAGCGGCTTTGCTTACTTTCTACGGTTGAAACGACTGTTAAATTGAGAGACATAATGAACCCAATTATTCAAATTCTAAAAGAACTAAATATCAGTGCAGAAAAGATTAATGAGCTTTTTCAAGCGCTCACTGAAAACCCTATGATGGCAATGGCATTTATTGGCCAACTTGGTATCCCACCCGAAAAATTACAAGCGATCATGAGTTTAGTGATGGCTGACCCTGGCCTTATTGAAGAGGCTGTGAATGAGTTAGGTTTAGATTTTTCTAAAGTAGCTGAGGCAAAAGAAAAATTAACAGGCAGTAATGTGTAATGAACTCACTACCTTTAACTAGTTCGTTAGCTGACTTTATCGCGCTGTTGGAAGGCAATGCCGAAAAAATTACTTTTGAGCAAGTCATGCAGGTTATTCGTGAAAACTACATTTATACCGCCACCGCTTTTACTAATGGTCATGTATTTAACGGAGAGGGCATCAATGAAGGCTCATGTAAAATATTCTATTTTGCCAAACTTAATCAATTTACCGAGCAACAAACGCTGGCATGCTTTGGTCAGTATTATCGTGAAGACGTACTAAAAGATCCTCACGGTAAAGGGCACGATAATATCCGAAACTTTATCAAAACGGGTTGGAGTAAAATTGACTTCAATGCAGTGGCTTTATCTCCTTTAGTTTAAGTGTTTTTTTATTTACATGTCTATGCACTTGGCTCAGGATCGTCATCCCCGTGATGTTTTAATCGGGGATCCCGTTTCTAAAGCGCAATGGATCTTCGATGAGAGACTTCGAAGATGATGCGTATAAAGCGTTCCTGAGTATACTACATAGGCATGTTGATTTAACGGCTTTTAGCCGAATCTTTCAGACAGCGTTTGTTGGACATTTTTACGGCGTTATCACCTTTTTATGTGGAATAACCACATTACAAAGGCTCTGCCTTGTATAAATACCCAATAATTCGCTGCAAAAACAATCTCGAAAGATCAACAGCCCCTAATTTAATGCTTAAATAGCGCAGCTATAATCATCCTAAGGAATAACCCTTCCCGGTAACCAATGCTTTGCTATAGAGTAAATAGTACAAAAGTAATAATTATTAATATACATCATTAAAAAATAACTGAATATATGTTATAAATGCGCGCTAAGTGATCACTGTCTTATATGAATTATATTCGTCTAAGATACTGTGTTTATTGAGTATGTTCACACAAAATTTTTAGTTTTTAAGTCAATCTTGCAAAGGAAAGTAGAATGAAAGATAAATCAGATATAGGTTTAGTTGGTCTTGCTGTTATGGGAGAGAATTTAATTCTCAATATGGCGTCCAAAGGCTTTACTGTCACTGCGTTTAATCGAAGTTATTCAAAAGTTGAAAAATTTATTGAAGGGCGTGCTAAAGGTAAAAGTATTCGCGGTGTTGACAGTATCAAAAATCTGGTTGAGTCTTTATCAACGCCCCGTAAAATCATGTTAATGGTAAAAGCTGGCCAAGCGGTTGATGACTTTATTGAACAACTGATCCCCTTTTTAGACCAAGGCGATATTATCATTGATGGGGGTAATACCCATTTTCCTGATTCAAATAGAAGAACCGAATATTTAGCCACCAAAGGCCTTTTATATATAGGCACGGGTGTTTCTGGTGGTGAAGAAGGCGCATTAAAGGGACCTTCAATTATGCCCGGTGGTGCCAAAGCAGCATGGCCTCTAGTGAAAGATATTTTTCAAGCCATTTCAGCTAAAGTAGCCGATGAGAAAGGTGATCTAGTCGTCCCTTGTTGTGATTGGGTGGGTGATGCGGGTGCGGGCCACTTTGTTAAAATGGTACATAATGGTATTGAGTATGGTGATATGCAATTAATTTGTGAAGCCTATCAATTAATGAAAGTGGTCTTGGGCTTTGATTCAGATGAAATTCAAAAAGTGTTTGCTCATTGGAATACTACCGAGTTAGATAGCTACCTTATCGATATAACTAAAGATATTTTCGCCTATAAAGATGAAAATGGTGATGTTCTTGTTGAAAAAATTCTTGATACAGCGGGCCAAAAAGGCACAGGTAAATGGACAGGTGTTACCGCACTTGATTTAGGTGTGCCATTGACCCTGATTGCTGATTCTGTTTTTGCTCGTTGTATATCGTCTAAAAAAGAGCAACGTGTTGCGGCATCTAAAGTGATTTCTGGTCCAGAGATTAGCTTTACGGGTGATAAGGCCGAATTTGTTGAGCATTTACGACAGGCCGTTTTAGCGGCTAAAATTGTCTCTTATGCGCAAGGTTATATGTTAATGCAAGAAGCCGCAAAAGAATTTGGCTGGGAATTAAACTACGGTGCTATTGCTTTAATGTGGCGTGGTGGTTGTATTATCCGTTCAACTTTCTTAGGCAAAATCAAAGAGGCGTATGATGCCGATCCCGCCTTAGAAAACTTACTGCTAACGCCTTATTTTAGGGAT
Organism: Colwellia sp.; assembly: GCA_037132835.1. Classification (GTDB taxonomy): domain Bacteria; phylum Pseudomonadota; class Gammaproteobacteria; order Enterobacterales; family Alteromonadaceae; genus Colwellia. The sequence goes on from JBAHZW010000090.1 coordinate 5,631, forward strand.
ACCGTTGTTTCGTCTCAAGCGGGTTGGAGAATTGTTATTGGTACTGCGGTGACTAATGGTATACCCGTACCTTGTTTGAGCTCGGCGTTAACCTACTTTGATGGTTTTAGAACCGCACGTTTACCGGCTAACTTATTACAAGCCCAACGTGATTATTTTGGTGCACATACTTATGAACGCATTGATACGCCACGCGGTGAGTTTTTCCACACTAACTGGACGGGTCGAGGTGGTGATACTGCCTCTACAACGTACGACGTATAAGTGATGTAAATAACAGTACTACGGTATAACCTGAACTCGACTATCATTAATCAATGATAGTCGAGTTTTTTCTTTCTTCGCAGTGAATATCAGGTATATACTTCCCCGCAAAGAACAGATTAATTCATTGTTTCAATTCACTCGGTAAATTGATAGTTTTAACGCAATACCTTAAATGTTCATTATTTGTATAGACTAATTATAGAGGAATAACATGACCACACAGCTGCAAAAATTGAGTCAATTAACAACCGTCGTTGCTGACACTGGCGATATCGCTGAAATTAAGAAGTTTTCTCCGCAGGATGCGACGACTAATCCAAGTTTATTACTCAAAGCCGCCTCTATTCCTGAATATCAACCGTTAATTGATGAAGCCATTTCGTGGGCTAAAGCACAATCTAATGATGTTGAACAACAAGTGATTGATGCGGGTGATAAATTATCAGTAAATATAGGCTTAGAAATATTAAAGTCAGTTCCTGGCCGTATTTCTACCGAAGTAGATGCGCGTTTATCTTATGATGAACAGTCATCCTTAATAAAAGCCCGTAAATTGATTAAATTGTATAACGATGCGGGTATCAGCAATGAGCGCGTCTTAATCAAATTGGCGTCTACTTGGGAGGGTATTAGGGCTGCCGCTATTTTAGAAAAAGAAGGCATTAATTGTAATTTAACTTTATTGTTTAGTTTTACTCAAGCAAGAGCCTGTGCTGAAGCGGGGGTGTTTTTAATTTCTCCTTTTGTGGGTCGCATTCTTGACTGGTTTAAAAAAGCGGAAGGTAAAGACAGTTATTTACCGTCAGAAGATCCCGGTGTACTTTCGGTAAGTGAAATTTATAACTATTACAAACAGCATGGCTACCAAACAGTGGTTATGGGGGCGAGTTTCCGCAACGTTGAAGAAATTTTAGAGCTTGCAGGTTGTGATCGATTAACCATAGGTCCCGGTTTATTAGCACAATTAGAAGCTTCAACGGCTGATGTGCCGGTTAAATTAGCTTACAGCGGTGACATTAAAGCACAGCCAGCGCCGTTAACAGAGCCTGAGTTTCGCTGGCAGCATAACCAAGATGCGATGGCAGTAGAAAAATTAGCCGAAGGTATTCGTAATTTTGCTATCGATCAAAACAAGTTAGAAGTGAGCTTAAGAGAAAAATTAGCTTAAGCGTTAACTTATGCATGAGAAGTCCCCGTTCTAAGTTCAAGTGATAAGTTGCTTTTATAAGCGCAAGTGGGTGGATAATCTACCCATTAACTTGTGCTTAGCTAATTTTATCTCTCCTAACCTTACGCAGGTAAAAAGCATTCATTAAAGCTAGTGCAATCACCGCAAGACGGTGCTCTACAAACATAATCGCCTCCTTGTTTACAAAGCTGTAAATACAAATAACGTTTCCAGCGCATCTGTTTATTCGCTTTGCTTAGGGCAGGGAAGTTCAGCGTTATCCAATCGGTTAAATCTTTTCGTTCTTTAAAGCCTAAGCTTTTCCATAAGTGACCCGTACTTAAACAAGCGGTAGCAATAATAGTGGCCGCACTCTCACTCAAGGGGGTTGCTTTGTTGCGGTGCTTTAGTAATAGCGCACATAAATCATCACGTTCAGTACTACGCAGAGCAAATAACTCCGTTAATGTGCTGGAGCGCTCTATATACAAAGCATAGGGGTGGCTATGCCATTTTTTATCGAGTAACGTTAACGCTTCATCATTTAAGTCGGCTAACAAGGCTTGATAAGCTTGCTTCTCTAAGCCCAATTGGTAAGGCAAATAAGTGATACCCATCAGCTGAGAAGTTATGATAACTTTATAAAAACTAGAAAAATCACTGTGTTCTCTGTCTATTTTTAAAAAGGTATGTTTATCAATTTCTCGTTTTATATATATATTCATAAGACCTTACCTCGTGCAGTGTTGTTTATTGGGTTGCTAGCGCACTTTGTTGCGCTCTTATAAATTCAAGCACTTTAGGCTCTGGCGATAAGGATAAACTTGGGTTTAATGGTATGCCTTTGTTATCAATAATTGCATTTTCTACTGGGCAAATACTGGCGCATTGCGCATGCTCATAGTGAGTGTCACACTCATTACAGCGGTGTGCGGTAATACTATAACGTAGCTCATTGAGTTGTATGGCATTTTTAGGGCAGACTAATTTACATGCGTTGCATGAAATACACTCATTTGTTATTGATAAGGACATTAGCCCACCTCCTGCAGCGTTTTCAGGTTAGCAGACTCGGTTAAATAAGCTTTAGCAAGCTCGGTACGTAAGGTATTGAGTGATTCAATCACGTCTAACATAGCGTAAGCGACTAATGGCATAATATTGTTTTCTTCTAGCTGTTGCCAAGGACCAATACCAATGCGTGAGCACAATACTTGCTGGCAGTCGTGCAAACATTTTATATGGCCATCGAGTCCATTTTCTTTTGCAATGATTTCTTGCTCAGAAGGTGTGTCATCGTTACATGAATCATGGCCGTGGCAGTATTGCGCTATTGTGCGTGTTTCTATAAAAGTAACGCTATCATGTGAAATATCATAAATATGGAATGCTTGGGCATGACCAAAATGCGTATCTATTAAGGTTTTGTTACTGCTCGCTACGGCAATACGTGCTAAAACGTCTACTGCTTGCCTTGCTAATTTAGCGGTTGGAATAACAGGTAACTTAGTAGGCAATTGACTGAGTGAATGACTTGCTGCTATGGGCAATGACGCAACTTGTGGTTGTGAGACCACTTTTGCCACGTTGGCACTTTGACAGCCACCTTCGGTACTCTCATCTGCGTCTAATGTGCCAACAGCATCGGCTCGACACTGCCTACAGTGGCTCATTTGCGGCATATCACTACCCGCGGTTATTCGTGCTGCTTCAATTTGATTTTCTGTCGGACCAAGGACATTATTTAGACCAAAAAAGGTACCGTGCTCGGGAGCTGAAATAAGCGGCATAATGTTATGTAATAATGCGCCTCTATCTTGTATTTCCAGTGCTAATGCTTGTAATCCTTTATCATTTATACCCGGCACTAATACTGTGTTTACTTTGACTAAAATGCCACTTTCAGCCGCTAAAGATAGGCCTTTAAGTTGCTGTTCAATTAATATTTTGGCAGCCTCTAGGCCAGTATAACGTTGATTGTTAAAATAGATCCAAGGGTAAAGGTTAGCGGCAATAACGGGATCTAATGTATTGATAGTGATCGTAAGATGATGCACCCCTATTTTTGCTAATGTTTTTACATGAGAAGGCAGGTTTAAGCCATTAGTTGAGATACAAAGGTGGACGTCTTTATCAATGGCTTTTATACCTTTTAGTGTCGCTAGAGCTGCATTTGGGTTAGCCAAAGGGTCGCCAGGACCCGCAATGCCCACCACTTTAAGTTCGGGCATACGTGATTTAACGGTTTTAAAACGGTGGATAGCCTCTGCGGGTGATAATAGCTTTGAAACTACACCGGGGCGAGACTCATTGCTGCAATCAAACTTTCGATTACAGTAATTACACTGAATATTGCATGCGGGCGCTACGGGTAAATGTATGCGTGCATATTTGTGCGCATCTTTTGAGTAACAGGGATGAGTTTTGACCAACTTATTATTTAGTCGCTGCAAGTTTTTTTGTAAATGATCAGTTTTTACTTGCTCAGTGTTCAGTTGGCTAGAGTCGAGTCTGTCATTTTGAATAATACCTACGGTCATACTTGTCCCTTACTGTATTTCAGCACATGTTGTGATTTATATTCTTTATATTCTTTATATTCTTTATTATGTAAGAGATTCTGCAATCATTATACCAATGCCTCCCCCCTGTTTATTAAGGGGTACAGCGGTGTTGTGATTTTTTCGTACTCTCTTGTCGTACACCCTTGTCGTGCTTTTGTACGTTATACGACAATTGTTTTTATTGCGTCATTATGAAATAAAGGACGCTCTTTAAAGTGATTAAAGCTGTTTCATCTCTATCTTCATTGTCAGTATGCGATAGGAAATTTGGCGTGGGGTGATATTGAGCAACCTTGCCGCCTTGGCTTGTACCCATCCAGACTGTTTTAGTGCGGCAATCACTTTATCTCGCTCATTCATATCATTATTGGCAATAAGTGCATGGACCGGTGGCGGTGAGGGCATTTGATTGGTTTCAGGGAGTGTTAAAGCATCAAATACCATGAGCTCTTTATCGATAAGCCCGTCTTCACTCATAACAGAGGCCCGCTCTAGTAGGTTCTCTAGTTGTCTGACATTACCGGGCCAATTAAAGCGCATCATATGTCTTATGGTTTGATCGGTAATACTTAATTTTCGGTGTTGACGGTTACTTAATTTATCCAATAAAAAGTCGATAAGCTCTGGTAAATCTTCTAAATGGTCTCTTAACGGTGGCGGGTAAATAGGCATTACATTAAGGCGGTAATATAAATCTTCACGAAAATTACCAGCACGTACTTCTTCTTCAAGGTTTTTATTGGTCGCGGCAACGATCCTGACATCAACCTTAATTGTTTGTGAGCTACCAATGCGTTCAAATTCTCCCTCTTGCAATACTCTGAGTAGCTTGGCTTGGAAAACGGCTGATATTTCACCAATTTCATCAAGAAATAGCGTACCGCCATCGGCAGCTTCAAATCGGCCTTTACGTTGCTTTATTGCCCCAGTAAACGCGCCTTTTTCATGGCCAAAAAGCTCTGATTCAAGTAAGTTGTCGGGCAGTGCTGCACAATTGAGCTTGATAAAAGCACCGGTAGCCCGAGGAGAGTTGTAATGTATAGCATTGGCGATGAGCTCTTTACCTGTGCCCGACTCACCACGAACCAGTACGGTACTTTCCCATTTAGACACCATGCGAATTTGTTCAAAGACTTTATGCATAGACGCGGAGTGCCCGACCATATTATCAAGGCTATAATTGCTACGCACTTTTTGCTTGAGTAGATCTCTTTCTGCGGCTAAGTCATCCGTTTTTTCAGCAACATTTTTGGATAATAGTATAAATTTACCTATCAAGTTGGCGCACATTTCTAAGAACAAGGTAAATTGATGCAGTAAATCTAAGTTAGTTAACGCTGGCTGAGCGGCTAAAACGCCAATAACGTCACTTCCTCTGAGTTTTATCGGCACGGCAATAAAGGGTTTACTTAAGTCATAGATGTCGAGCTTGTCGACAAAACGTAGATCTTTAGCAATAACAGGGATGACAATAGAAGACTTTTGGTTTAAAACACTGCCAATAATACCTTCACCAGCACGGTATTTTTGTTTCTTATTTGCTTTACCTTCATCAAGGTCTGTGGTGTGTAGGCTATCAACATGCAGTTGCACGCTGTTCACGTCGACTAAAGTTAACATGGCATGCTCAAGCAAGGCTTGCTCATGTAAAACTTTAAGAATAAGCCCTATAGCTTGCTGATAGTCGAGGCTGTTGCTCAAAATGCTGCTGACTTCGTAAAGTGCGGATAATTGCTTTTCAGCCAGAGTATCGTGGCGTAAATCCAAAGTACTCATGATCACATTCCTTTAAGTTTGGGGAGAAAAACACATACGCGCGTGCCACCCAGAGAGCTTGTTTGAAACTCAACCGTGCCACTGTGTTCGTTGATGACTTGTTGCACAATACTGAGGCCAATACCGCGAGTACCCTCAATGGCATGGGGTTTAGTGCTATAAAAAGGCTGAAAGACTTTAAAACGCAGATCTTTAGGAATACCAATGCCGCTGTCTTCAAAAATAATGTGTATGCCTTCGTTTTCTATTTGCGTTTTTATAATTATTTCGCGTTTGTCACACTGATTGAAAACAATTGAGTCGATGGCATTGTCGAGCAGTTTTTTAAACGCTAAGCGTAAACGAGACGGTTGTGCGTTTATGCTCGGTAAGGTGCCTTTTAAGCTCAGGTTGAATTCAATGGAGTGTTGTAACAGCTTATGTGTGGTCATTTGTGTTAAGTCATGAACAACCTGATTAATATTAGTGAGTTGGCGTGCTTCAGGAGAACGTTCTGGCAGGGCATTTCTTAATTGTGTTAAGGCGTCATTACCGGCGTTAAGTGCTCTGTTCATGACATCACTTAAGCCAGAATTGTCGTTACCTTGTTGATTTATTAAATTAACCGCTGACTCAATCATATTGATGGGAGTATGCAGTTGGTGTAATACGGCATGCATGGTCTCTTGCATAGCATGTACCATTTCAGTTTCTGCCGTCAGGATTTGTAATTCAGCAATCCTCTGACGTTCATCTTTAATTTTCTCATGGGTAAATTCTGTAATGGTTAGTAACAGTAAGTCAGTGGTTTTCGGAGCAAAGTAGGTGTCTATGTCGATATCATTGACTTCTAAATTTAATAATCGGCAGCTAAACCAGCGTTTTTGTCTATTGGAGTCCAAGACCACATTAATTTTTTTATTAAAGGCATGCTTTAAAGCCGATAAATCTTGCAGGTCGCTGATATCAAGCTGTAATTTTATTTGTTCAATAATTAAGGTCGCAGGCTCTTGTTTAAAATCTGTTGCTAGGGTTTTATAGGCTAAATTATCCAGTAATACCTTTTGCTTGGTATTCATAAGTGCCAATGCCGACGGGATGGTATTTAAAATAGCACCGATGGTTTTTTCTTGATTAGAGCGCTCAACTTTTATGATATGGCTATCACTGATATCTTTTTGCATGGCGAGGTAAAAAACAATGTCATTATTACTATCTCTTAAGGGCACTATTTTTATTTCAGCGAGGTAGCGCTCATTATTTTTGCGTTTATTAACTAGCTTTCCTTGCCAAATATTACCTTGGCTAATTTCACGCCATAATGAGCTGTAAACACTGCTAGGTGTGGTTTTATAACTTAGGACAGAGGTGCTCTTCCCTAATAGTTCACTTAATGCGTAACCGGTTACTTGTGAGAAAAATGCATTGCAATATTGAATATCTCCTTCAGGATTGGTGATGGTAATCGCCATAGGGATGTGGTCAACAACTTGGGTGATCCTCTGTAATGAATCACAGCAAAGTTGAGATATTTCATTCAATTCATTTGAGGGAAATACCGTGTCTATTTTAGAACCTGATGCTTTCATGGGTCACCTATCGCAATAAATTATTTATCATAAGCAGATACTTGCAAAGAGTGTGCCTGTAACGGGCATGCACTAGCTTGGTATGGGAGTAAACAAAAATTGTTTGATATATGACAATAACTGACACAATAAATACTACTTAAAAATGTCTTTAGACGATTTTATGATATTCATTCTCATTTAGAGTGAATCAAAAACAGCCAGTTATGCACTGGAATAGCAGGGTTGCATCAATTTAAGGCGTAATTATCACCACAATGACGCACTACCTACACAGGGATGGCATAACGCATGCAGTCCTATTTTAATAAGTTGCGCAAGGGTATAGGGTTCTCCCGTGAATAATTAACGTGAGTAACGAAGATAAATAATTGAGGCGAGTAGATAAGGTGAGTTTTTATGGGTGAACATCTGCTGATTATTGTCAGCACTGCAATTGTCAATAATGTGGTTTTGGCCAAGTTTTTAGGTTTATGCCCCTTTATGGGGGTATCTAATAAAATAGACAGTGCATTAGGCATGGGGATTGCCACCACCTTTGTATTGTGCGTAGCATCTATTTCTGCTTGGGTTGTGGAAACGGCTATCCTCGAACCCCTTAATTTACAAATGTTAAGGATCTTATCTTTTATTTTGGTCATTGCGGCAGTGGTTCAATTTACCGAGATGTTTATTAAAAAGATGTCGCCCACCTTATATCAATCTTTAGGGATTTTTCTGCCGTTAATTACCACCAATTGTGCCGTGCTCGGCGTTGCACTGTTAGTGGTGCAAGAGCAGATGTCGTTTAGTGAAACGGTCTTTTATGCCTTTGGCTCTTCCTTGGGTTTTGTTTTAGTGATCGTGCTTTTTGCCGGTTTACGTCAGCGTTTGCAGTTAGCTAAAGTGCCAGAGTCTTTTGCAGGAACCCCTATCGCTTTTTTAACCGCAGGACTGTTATCTATGGCCTTTATGGGTTTTGCTGGCATGGTGCCCTAAGCTTTAAGTCCTAGGTCACTCGTCATAAGTCAAAAAGTTTCAGTGAAAATACCCACGGTATACAGAACAATCGGAGAGGTTGATGGATTTAATTATAGGTATAGTAACCATTGGGTTACTGGGAGCTGTGTTAGGCACTTTGCTTGGTTGGGCCAGTAAAGCACTGAGTGTTGAAGGTGACCCCCGAGTGGAAGAAATAAGTGATCTTTTACCGGGTGGTCAGTGCGGTCAATGTGGTGTGGCAGGCTGCGCACAAGCGGCACAAGCGATGGTTGAAGGGAGTTTGTCTGCCGATAGTTGCCCTCCGGGCGGGCGTTCTTTAGCTCTGACAATTGCCGGTATTTTGGGGGTTTCTTTAGGCGAAGCAGGTGACGATACGAGCTATGTTGCTGTTATCGATGAAAGCCAATGTAGCGGCTGTATGCGATGTTATAAGGTTTGTCCATTTGATGCCATTGTGGGTGCAAATCGTCAAATGCATACGGTAATAAGCCATATTTGTACTGGTTGTAAGTTGTGTGAAAAAGCGTGCAGTCAAGGCTGTTTATCTATGGAGCCTGTCTCAACAGGGCTAAATACATGGCAATGGCCCAAACCTAAGCAGGCGTAGGAGTTTACAGTGTTTAAATATTTTAAAAAGCCTTTTAAAGGCGGGTTGCACCTTAAAGGCAATAAAGAATCAACCAAAAATAAAACAATAGATAGGCAACTTAAACCACAGCGTATCTATCTATCATTACAGCAACGTAATGGCGTATTACTTAATGCACTGGTTAAAGTGGGCGATAAGGTCGGTAAAGGTCAATTGGTCGCTAAAGGCGAAAATGATATGTGTGTGCCCTTGCATTCATCTATCAATGGGGTGGTTGAAGCCATTAAACCTTATATAAGCATTCACCCTTCAGGAATTAAATGTAACACCATTATTATAAAAGCAGATAATGATATTACCGGCTGGGCAAAGGAACTTACCCCCTGTAATACCGCAGAGCTTACCGCGGATGAAATGATTAAACGCGTGCTTGATGCCGGTGTTGTCGGTTTAGGTGGTGCGGGTTTTCCTACGGGTATTAAATTACGTTTAGCACGCGATACTAAAGTGCATACCTTATTAATTAACGGTGGTGAGTGCGAGCCTTATTTAACTTGCGATGATAGGCTTATGCAAGAAAAACCAGCCGAAATTGTTGCTGGCGTTTCGCTTATGATGCAAGCGATAGGTTGTGAGCACGGCATTATTGCTATTGAAGATAATAAGCCTGAAAGTATCGCTGCGATTGAAAATGCTAGTTCAGAAAGTAGTAACATTAAGGTACATGTTGTACCAAGTTTATACCCTATGGGCTCAGAACGGCATCTGATTAAAACCGTTACTAATATCACCATTCCCCCCGGCGAACTCAGTGCTAACTACGGTATATTGGTAAACAATGTTGCCACAGCACAGGCTGTTTATCACGCTATTCGTTTTCAACGGCCTTTGGTTGACCGTGTTTTTACTATTTCAGGAAAAGGTATTGAGCGACCACGCAATTTAGTGATCCCCGTTGGTACTCGCGTCGGTGACTTAATTACCGCTTGTGGTGGTTTAACGATGAATGCTGAGCGCCTTATCGCTGGTGGCCCTATGATGGGGCAAGTCATTTCATCGCCTTCAGCCCCAGTAGATAAAAGCATTGGCGGTATATTAGCGCTCAGTTCAGATGAAGTACGCGCGGAACAAACTAATGACTGTGTTCGTTGTGGTCGCTGTGTTCGATCATGCCCCATGGGGCTTATGCCCTTTCAAATGGGGGCCTTATCACGCGTATCAGATTATGAAGCTTTACAAGATTATGGTATAGACAATTGCTTATTTTGTGGCGCTTGTTCTTTTGTTTGCCCGTCACGTATCCCCCTTGTCCAACAATTTATGCACAGCCGAGGTCAAATTAATGCTCAACGGAGCATGACTAAAAAAATGGCTTTAGCTAAACAATTAGCTAAGGGTCGTACCGCGCGTATTGCTAAAGAGTTAGCAGCTAAAAAAGCGGCTAAGGCAGCTAAAAGCAAAAGAAGACCACGTCGTGCGGTTAAAGCAGTTGCTGAAGTAGGAGAAAAAAATGGTTAGTTATAAAACAGTAGCAGGGCCTCATACCGACGAAGGTAACTCAAGCGCACAGCTCATGTATTTAGTTATTTTAGCTTTGCTGCCAGCAACATTATTCGGTATTTATCAATTTGGCTTATCCGCGGCAATGATACTTTTGGTGAGTTGTGCAACGGCCTTTATCGCTGAGCAAGTCATGTTACTTTTACGTAAGGGGGGTGTCAGAAATGTTCTTGATGGCTCGGCATTACTCACCGGCTGGATCCTTGCCATGAGTTTGCCACCAGCGACCCCTTGGTGGATTGTTGCTTTAGGCGCTATTTTTGCCATGACCCTAGGTAAACATGCCTATGGTGGCTTAGGTAATAATTTGTTTAACCCCGCCATGCTAGCACGAGTGTTTTTATTAATTTGTTTTCCTGTTGAAATGACTGATTGGGCAATGACATCAACACCTGAGCTCATCGAGGGTCAGTTACAGTTTTCTGATGCTTGGCTAGGGGAAGGTACTATTGATGCTATCACAGCAGCCACACCACTGTCAGGCCATGTTAACCCAAATGAAGTGTTACCGATGTGGCAACTTTTTTTAGGTAAACATGCGGGCAGTTGGGGCGAAACAAGTGCACTGTTATTGCTCTTGGGTGGTTTATTCCTTATTTGGAAAAAAGTGATCACTTGGGTGCTACCTAGTGCGGTAATTTTAGGTGTTTTTATTCCTGCCGCCTGCTTACATTTATATGATCCAGCATTGTATTTATCAAGCTCGGTACATGTATTAAGTGGCGCAACCCTTTTTACGGCATTCTTTATTGCGACCGATATGGTGACCTCACCGGTAAGCGCGAAAGGACAATGGATATTTGGTTTAGGCTGCGGCTTACTTATTTGTTTAATTCGAAGTTTTGGTATTTATCCCGAGGGTGCCGCATTTTCAGTTTTGATTATGAATGCCACGACACCGCTTATCGATCATTACTTACGCCCAGCTATTTTTGGCAGCAAAGCAGCTAAAGCCTAACGATTGAAAAGGAGAATATTATGAGCGTAATAAGTACATTTAAAACCTTAAAAATAGATAAAGAAAGTATTGCTTATCAAGGCAGTCTCCTCGGAGGAATCGCAGCCTTAGCTACGCTTGTGCTATTACTGGTGTATGACTTTACCGCCGAGAATATTAGTTTACGTCATCGTGAAGATCAACTATCTGGCTTAACACAAGTGTTACCACAAGCATATTATCAAAACGATCTGTTAGCTTCACAATATCAATGGCTACTTAATGATCAAAACTACCAAGTTTTTGTCGGTAAAGATGACACAAATAAAATACTGAGTTATGCGGTGCAATTTCAGGCGCAAGGTTTCTCAGGGTATATCACTATTTTAATGGGCCTAGATGCCAACTTTACTATTTTAGGGGTAAGAGTATTAGAACACACGGAAACGCCAGGCTTAGGAGATAAAATTGAAATCGCCAGAAATGACTGGATCACTTCTTTTAATGGACGTTCACTGCAAAATACCCAAGAAGCTATGTGGGCAGTAAAAAAGGATGGCGGCGGATTTGACCAATTTACGGGTGCCACCATAACGCCACGTGCCATTGTCAACGAAGTGTATAAATCGTTAGTACTGATGCAAAGTGATCTTAAACAATTAATAAGTGAGGAGCTTGCTAATGAGTCAGTATAAATCTATTTTTTCTGAAGGTCTGTGGGGCAATAATATTGTCTTAAGTCAAAGCTTAGCTTTATGCCCTCTTTTTGCGGTAACGTCAAATGCGACTAACGGTCTTGGATTAGGCTTGGCCACCTTGTTTGTTATGGTGTTTGCTAACTTAATGAGTACCTTGTTAAAAGGTGTGGTTACCCGAGCTATCCGTATTCCGATAAATATTTTATTGATTGCCACACTCGTCACCATGACGGATCTTTTACTTAATGCTTACTTACATTCTCTTCACAAAGTCTTAGGACTTTTTATTCCGTTAATCGTTACTAACTGCGCGGTACTTGGCCGTGTTGAAGCCTTTGCGGGTCGTAATGACGTTTTGCCATCACTGGCGGATGGCTTTGCTATGGGCTTAGGGTTTACTTGGGTACTGGTGTTAATTGGTGGCATAAGAGAAATTATTGGCAGTGGCACCTTGTTTGCCAATGCAAGCTTATTGTTAGGTGATAGTTTTAAATTTCTTGAAATGGTTATTATTGAGGAGTATCGCGGTTTATTAATTCTTATTTTACCGCCGGGCGGTTTTCTTGTGCTTGCCTTAATTCTAGCTTTCTCGAAACATTTACAGGTATTAAGGCGAGAAAAATCTAGCAGTGAATCAACAAAAAATACATTTTCAAAAGGAGATAAATCATGCGCATAAGTGTAGCTTACGCTTTACGTGAACAGCAGTGGTGGTTTGATATTGATGTTAATGAAGGCTCTACTGTTGTTGCGGCTATTCATAAAAGTGGCATCATGAACTTAGTTGAAAATATTCAACTAGAAAGCCAAAATGTCGGGGTATTTGGAAAAATAGTCCCGCTAGATACCGTACTCGCTGAGGGCGATAGAGTTGAAATATACCGTCCAGTAACATGGAAGCCTGAAGAAGAAGATGACGATGACGACTAATACCAATTCCACTAAGTTTCTTCCCACTCAGCGAGATTTAAAAGGCTAGAGGCAAGGTATTAGATCTGGATCACCGATTAAAACACCACGGGGATGAAGATACTGAGCCAAGTGCATAGGCATGTTAAATCTTGTGCGGTTGTCATGGTGCCCATGCGTTACTGAAGGGCGCTTACCTTATAAGAAGATAAGCACTCAATTGCTACGCTATTGGTTTTTATGCTACTGGTTTTCTGCATTCTAGTAGCAAGCTAGAGAGGATGCTGACGTCACATGGCGGTGATTTATTAGAGAATGTAGGAGCGAAAAATCCTGAGTTATTCTTCTGGCTAACCATCATCAATCAATGCCTCTAAGTTTTTAAGTTCTCGCTAGAGAACACTTTTTTATGCGGATTGGTATTACTCTTCATGATTCCTCGATATAGTCCAACCTTTTTTCACGGCAAGAAAGTTAGATAAATTGAGCGGTTTTGTTGATGGTACCATGCCTGATAATGTTGCTAACTTAGTTGGAAAAAGTAATGATAACTCTTAACTTAAAACTCCCAACGTTCAGCGGTTAGCGCCAAATTACTTAGGTCTACTTTTCTATATTTTCATTCATATTTATTTTTAATAATGATAACTTTCAGCTATGATTATTAAAAATTTTATTAACCCCCCTAAAAACAAAATTTAATTCGGAAATCGTCATGATTAGTGTATTTGATCTCTTTTCAATTGGCATCGGCCCTTCTAGCTCTCATACCGTTGGTCCGATGAAAGCAGCAAAATTATTCGTAGATACGTTGAAAGAACACGCTCAACTGTTAAATATTGACCGAGTAAAATGTGAGTTGTTTGGCTCTTTAGGTCAAACAGGTATTGGGCACGGTACGGGTAAAGCCATCATTTTAGGCTTATCGGGTCAAAGACCTGAAAGCATTGAGGTTGATTCGATAGATACTATCTTAGCCAGTGTGGTGGCAAGTCAAAAAATAACACTTGATGGAAAACACCGCATCGACTTTCCCAAAGATGATGCCATTATTTATCATCATCGCAAGACGTTACCCGCACATGCGAATGCGATGACTTTATATGCCTATCAAGATACTAGGCTTGTTTTACAACAAACGTATTATTCTATTGGGGGGGGCTTTATTGTTGAAGACAGCGATTTTGAAAAAGAAAAAAATAACGCCTTATCTTTACACGAAAATATTAATATCCCTCATAAATTCTCTAATGCCACCGAGTTATTAGCAATAGCAAAGCAGAGTGGCTTCAGTATTAGTACCATCATGATGAACAATGAAAAATGTTTAAATGATGAGGAAGGTATTCGCGCTAAACTGCTTGAAATATGGCAAGCCATGCTGAGTAGTGTTGAGCGGGGTATGAAAACTGAAGGCATTCTACCTGGAGGGTTAAAAGTACATCGTCGAGCGCCTATTTTGCACCGTTTACTTAAAAATGAGAAGTCAATTGACCCACTGATCGCAATGGATTGGGTGAATTTATTTGCGCTAGCGGTCAATGAAGAAAATGCGGCAGGTAGTCGGGTGGTTACTGCGCCAACTAACGGGGCAGCAGGTATTATTCCAGCGGTACTTTGTTATTACGATAAATTTGTTCAACCGGTAACAGACGATGATTGTACACGTTATTTACTTACCGCTGCTGCCATTGGTATTTTATATAAAACCAATGCTTCTATATCTGGAGCCGAAGTGGGTTGTCAAGGTGAAATAGGCGTTGCTTGTTCAATGGCTGCTGCTGCCTTAACTGAAATAATGGGTGGTACACCATTACAGGTAGAAAATGCGGCTGAAATAGGCATGGAGCATAACTTAGGCTTAACCTGCGACCCTATTGGCGGTTTGGTGCAAGTACCCTGTATTGAACGAAATGCGATGGGCTCAGTTAAAGCCATCAATGCCTCTCGATTAGCACTTCGTGGCACAGGGACTCATAAAGTTTCTTTAGATAAAGTCATAAAAACCATGTGGGAAACAGGTAATGATATGAAGTCTAAATATAAAGAAACGTCACGTGGCGGTTTAGCGGTCAATATTATTGAATGTTAATTAACAAGAGTGGAGATAGGTGCTTTTAAATCTTGCTGAGTGGGAAGCAACTTAGAGGGATTGATATAATTGCCACTTTTTGCAAGGCTCTAGATAGTAGAGTGCTTGCCTGTGAAAATATTTTTAAATAGCTTAGGTATAAGATAGTTCAAAAAGTTAGCAGGGAGATATAGATTTAATTCATAAATTGTGAATTAAATTGTTACTAATTAAACCTAAGTAAGTTCAAGGTTATTAAGCTTCTTCTTTGCAAAGAATAGTGTATCATACGGAGTGTAGTTAGGTTGACATTGGGTTTGTTTGCAGCTCGTTACCTGCCAATCAAGGTTAACTTTATACTCTAATTAATTTAATTATCAAGGCTATTTAGCTGGCAATAATATCCACTTTATCGAGGGCACCGACAAAAAAATGAGCTTACTTATTACCTACCTTTTGATTGCAATTGGCGTCTCATTTTTATGCTCAATTTTAGAAGCCGTCTTACTTACTGTAAGTCCGGCATATGTAGCGCAAAAGCTTGCAGAGAAAGCTCGTGGTGCTGAAATGTTAGCCGAGGTGAGACAAAAGCTAGATCAATCTATTTCTGCTATTCTAATCCTTAATACTTTTGCTCATACTATGGGCGCTGCAGGTGTTGGTGCACAAGCTATTCGTATATTTGGTGATCAAAAAGAAACCTTGATTGCCGTTTTACTCACGCTAGCCATCTTGTTTTTTTCTGAAATAATACCTAAAACTCTCGGTGCTACTTATTGGCGTGTTTTAGCCATACCGTCTTCCTATGCTATTTCTTTTTTAGTGAAATTGGTTTACCCGCTCGTTTGGCTTTCATCACTACTGACTCGCATGTTTAGCAGTAAAAGCAAAGATGTCGTGAGCCGAGAAGAGGTGTTAATGGTTGCAGCGCTGAGCCATAAAGGCGGCACATTAGATAATCAAGAGAATCAGTTGCTTGGGAATATTTTAAAATTACGAAAGACTAAAACTGAAGATATTTTGACACCGCGTAGTGTTGTTCATGCTTTAGCAAAAGAGATCACTATATCCGACGCTATCGGCAGAGAAAAAACGGCTAATTTCACTCGGATCCCTGTTTATGATGGCACAATTGATAATGTCATTGGTGTTATTATTAAAGCGCACTTGTATGAAAGTGAAAGGATGGGTAAAGGTAATGAGAGTATTGAGTGTATTATTAAACCTATTAGCAGAGTGTCAGAAAGCTTACCTGTTTTAAAATTACTTGATCTCTTTATCAAAAAACACCAGCATATTTTTATCGTTGAAGATCACTTTGGTCAAACGGCTGGCGTGGTAACACTCGAAGATAGTATTGAAACCTTCCTTGGCCGAGAAATTGTCGATGAAAGCGATCAAGTCGAAGACTTACAAAAGCTTGCTAAGGCAAACTACAGGCAAAGATTAAAAACTATTAATAAAGAGAATGATGAAAAATTAGCTGATAAAGTTAAGTGACCTCTCTTTACTTGAGCAAATTTACCACAGGCTATGATTACGGATAAGCTTGGATCGGGCTGTAGAAATAGAGCCCGCATTAATCACTTGGAAGTCATATAACTACAATCCACTAAGCTATCGAATAACCATCTTTACGGTTAACTTTAAAATTCAATTTTAGCTTGATGAATCCCCTCGCTACTTTTCTTGTCTTGCTCCTAGTACTCGCCTAAGAGCAATCTTTAAACTATGAAGCCACTCTGAATGTTATTTGTGAAGCGACAAGAATGGGGGATTTATTTTTCATGTGCATTTCTTTGCTCAATTTTCTCATTCTATTTGTGCAAAACCATTTCAGAACGAGACACTAGCTATAAAAAAAGACCAGAAGTATAAACTGCTGGCCTTGCATTAGGGGTTGTTGAACTTTCGAGATTGTTTTTACAGCGAATTGTTGGGTATTTATACAAGGCAGAGCCTTTGTAGTGTGGTTATTCCACATGAAAAGGTGATAACGCCGTAAAAATGACCAACAAACGCTGTCCGAAAGATTCGGCTAAAAGCGTTTTTTTCATTGTTGAGTCGTGTTTGCTTAGAATGACTAGGCTACACGCGACTCGCCGCGAATAAAACGCTTTTAGCTCGAACAAAATTTAACCGCGAAAGATCAACACCCCCTAATGAGGTAACCTTATTTAGGGTTGATATTTTTATTTATTAAGCTTGATAAAAGGATAGGCAATGAGTTTACTAATCACGGGTGGTACAGGATATATTGGCAGCCATACCGCTGTTGAATTACTGCAGCAAGATTCAGTTCAAGCGGACGGGCAGTATAATGAGCAAGATATAATTTTAGTGGATAATTTATCTAATTCATCAACTAAAGTACTTGAGCGTATTAAAGCCATAACAGGTAAAACGGTTACTTTTATTAAAGCAGACATTTGTGATGCGGATGCGATGAATACTATTTTCAGTGATTATACTATTGATGCGGTCATTCATTTTGCTGGCTTCAAAGCGGTTGGTGAGTCAAATGACAAGCCGCTGGCTTATTATCAAAATAATGTTGCGGGTACGGTAACCTTACTGCAAGTGATGGCGGCACATAAGGTGAAGAACTTTGTTTTTAGCTCGTCGGCTACTGTCTATGGTCATAATGTTTCGCCATTAAATGAAACAATGCCAACCTCAGCGACTAACCCTTATGGCCAAACAAAGCTAATGGTAGAGCATATCCTTTTTGATCTCGCTAAAAGTGATCCCTCTTGGTCTATTGCGTGTTTACGTTATTTTAACCCGATTGGCGCACATCATTCTGGCTTAATTGGTGAAAACCCTAATGGTATCCCTAATAATTTATTACCTTATGTTGCGCAAGTGGCCGTAGGACGTTTAGCACAGTTACAAGTGTTTGGTGATGATTACGATACCCAAGATGGTACTGGCGTACGTGACTATATTCATGTTGTCGACCTTGCACAAGGGCATGTAAAAGCGTTAGAAAGCTTAGCGCATGCAAAAGGCACAGTGAAAGGTTGTCAGGCAATTAACTTAGGTACGGGTAAGGGGACTTCTGTTTTAGAGATAGTGAATACTTTTAAAGAGATCAGTGGTCAAGAGATACCTTACAAAATAGTACCACGTAGAGCCGGTGATTTAGCGACTGTTTATGCTGATGCATCACTGGCTAATTCATTACTTGGTTGGCAAGCAAAGTTAGATTTAACGGCCATGATAGCCGACACTTGGCGTTGGCAATCTGAAAACCCTAATGGTTTTTAATCGCTAAAGACTAAAGAAATTGATGATGAAAAGCTAAGAGCTATGTTCTTAGCTTTTTTTATTGTGCTTGTTTAGTGTTGCTTGGAAATAAAGGTAGCCGCTAGTAAAGAGTAACCCGCCTACCGCTCCCCATAAATGTGCATCAATGGCTACGTTAGCAGCAATCAAAGTAGAAACGTGCTCACTTGCCCCATAAATCTGTTCATGGGCTATTTTTAGACAAACGCCAATAAGTAACAGATAGCCTGTTTTATCTTTATCACGTATATCCATTAGGGCACCAAAAATGAATACGCCATGTAATACACCCGAAAGGCCGACATACTGATGTATGTCTGGTGAAAACACATACAAACCTAAGCTGCAAATTATGGCCGTCATTACAAAGAGTAAACTGTAACTTTTAATACTATAAAAGTGTCCGTGCAGCGTCCATAAAAGTATCAAAGCGGATAAATTCATTAAAAGGTGTGCACTATTCGTATGAAAAAAGTGGCCAGTGATTAGTCGCCATAATTCTCCTTGCGTGATTAATTGGCGTTGATAGACAAATAAGTTAGCTATTTGATCATCAAATAAAAAAGCCAAGAGTGCGAGTAATAAAATAATGCCAACTATTAGGCTATGTTGTTTTTGAAAGGGAAGGTTTTTAAAGGATAATGGCATGGTTATCATTTGATTTTATTTAATGAATACCCGTTAAGGGAACGTTATTGTAGGGGGATGATAGCAGTTATTGATTTAAAATATTATTACAGTATACAATGGTTACTTCATTAATTTTTCTTTATTTGAGCAACTTACTTATTTTATGCCTCGAACACTATGCCGTCACTGTCAAAGACCCGAAACAGTTTGTATCTGTCGGTTCACCTTTCCTGTAGCGAATGATATTCATCTGGTTGTTTTACAACATCCCAGTGAAGTATCACAGTCAAAAGGCACGGTACCTTTATTGTCAAAATCGTTGCGTTCTTGTGATGTTTTAGTCGGTGAAAACTTTACTCATGAGCCCAATTTTTTAGACATCACCAAAAAGTATCAAACGCTTCTGCTGTACCCTAGCGAACACGCAATTGAGATTGATCAAGCATTAATATCTCAGTTGACAGCCAGCACTCTCATAAAATCACAGGGTAGCAAGCCTCTTTGTCTCGTGATCCTTGATGGTACTTGGAAAAAAGCTTATCGCATGTTTATGTTATCGAAAAATTTACAACAATTACCCCAAGTTTGTTTGCCCCAATACCTTGCGAATGCAGGGCAATATCACATTCGAAAGGTTGCTAAAAAAAATGCTTTATCGAGTTTAGAGGCAAGCTGTTATGCTTTAGCGCTAATCGAAGCAGGTAGTGATTTTGCACGTGTTACGCCAGAGCAAGCGGGGAAATATCAACCATTACTGAATAAATTCCAAGAATTTAATCAATTTCAACTCTCTTTTAGACCAGAATATAGCAATATTTCAAGGAAACCTGATGATTCTTAATGCCTTTTTATTTCGTAGCCGACTACTGAGTTCCTTCGTAGCAAATGCGGTAGCAGTGATTATCATCGCGCTATCTCTTTTAAGTCTAACGGTACAGGCAAAGCAAGTTGCACCAGTGAAACGTGAAATTCGTGAGCCTGAAGCAGCGACGGGGTTTAATCAGAAAAAAGCCGTTTTTGCTGATAAATATATGGTGGTTGCTGCCAATCCATATGCCAGTAAAGCGGGATTAAGTATGCTTGAGGAAGGGGGGAGTGCTGTTGATGCGGCAATTGCCGCACAGTTGGTTTTAAGCTTAGTTGAGCCACAATCTTCTGGTCTTGGTGGGGGGACATTTATGTTGTATTGGGATAATGAAAATAAGAAGCTAACCACTTTTGATGGGCGAGAAACGGCACCTCAAGCGGCAACCAGTGAGCTATTTCTAGATGAAAAGGGTAAACCACTCCAATGGGCTGATGCGGTAGTGGGCGGTAAATCTGTTGGTGTACCGGGTTTACTTGCCGCCATGCAAAAAGCCCATAATCAATTTGGTGTATTACCTTGGCATGAACTTTTTATTCCTGCCATTGCGTTGGCTGAAAAGGGTTTTGTGGTATCGCCCCGCTTAGAGAAGTTATTATCAATGAATTTTAATCCGGGACTTCATAAACTGCCAGAAATAAAAGCCTATTTCTCCCCTAACGGTATTGGTATTAAAGCAGGAGACACCTTAAAAAATCCAAAACTAGCCAAAGCATTACGTAGTATTGCTAAAGAGGGAATTAAGGTTTTCTATCAAGGGTGGATTGCTAAAAAAATTGTTGAAAAAGTACAGGGATCTGCTATTTCACCCGGCTTACTAACACTCGACGACATGAAAAAATATCAAGCCATTGAGCGCCCTTCGGTCTGTGGAACTTACCATCAATATAAAGTGTGTGGTATGGGTCCCCCTAGTTCTGGTGGCATTACCGTTATTCAAATATTGGCACAATTACAATCGTTTGAATTGTCTCAATACTCACCTAACGCATTACCAGCAGTTCATTTACTAACACAAAGTGCTCGATTGGCGTTTGCAGATAGAAGTAAATATATTGCCGATAGTGACTTTGTTAACGTACCCGTTAAGGGGTTATTAGCGGCTGAGTATTTAGCAAAACGTGCGACATTGATTGATGAAAAACGAGATATGGGGCAAGCAGTTGCTGGTAACCCAACAAATGGCTTAGCCTTTGCCAATGATAATGCCATTGAAAGACCTTCAACAAGCCACTTTGTCGTCATTGATAAAGACGGAAACTCAGTATCCATGACCAGTAGTATTGAAAATGGTTTTGGCTCTGCCTTAATGGTACAAGGATTTATTTTAAATAATCAATTAACTGATTTTTCACTGGCGCCTCGTCAAGAGGGAAAGCTGGTTGCTAATCGAGTGCAGCCGTTGAAAAGACCACGCAGCTCTATGGCGCCAACAATGGTGTTTAATGAAGATAACTCATTACGGTTAGTTTTGGGTTCACCGGGCGGTAGCCGTATTATTAATTATGTAGTGCAAACTATTGTTGGCGTATTAGACTGGCAACTTGATGTGCAGCAGGCCATTAACTTACCTAAAGTGACGAATAGAAATCATGTCACTACCCTTGAGCAAGATACTGAGCTAGTCAAATTAAAACCTGCGTTAGAAGCCAGAGGACATCAAGTCAAGGTGAGGCCGTTAAATAGTGGACTGCATGCTATTGAAGTCACTCAATTTGGCTTAGTGGGTGCAGCCGATCCAAGGCGTGAAGGGCTAGCCTTAGGGCTTTGATTGATTTATCCGTATCTTGAAATGCTCATGTTGAACTCGTTTGAGTATTATCATTTTACATAAATATTTTATAGCAAGGCAAAGCGGTGTAGATTTAACGCTAATGTTACTGATGTTAATGCGTTTTTTTTGCAAGAGTCCTGTTGTTAAACGAGAGTCATTGCGATGAATTAACGAATAGATAACGGTCTTCATTTGGACGGTCTTTGTATTTTTATCGCTTTTTTTAAGTGAATTAGCCGTAAAATAGTTAAAAAAAGGGACGGTATATCATATTTTGGTTGAATCATTGGCATATTCTTGCTCAAATGGCGCCCATTATTATATAATAGACAATCAATATTGATTAACTTACTTGTTCACAGGTAGGTGCTAACAGAGAAATAAGTAACAGCCTCTAAATGAAATATACCCGCGTTTTTATTAATAGCTTAGCGTATGAATTGGCCCCAGAAGTGGTAACCAGTACAGAGCTTGAATCTCGTTTAACCTCGTTATACCAAAAGTTCCATATCCCTATGGGGCAGCTTAATGCCTTAACAGGCATTAAAGAACGTCGTTGGTGGCCTAAGGGTCATGTATTGTCTGATGGAGCCATTGTTGCTGCAGAGCGGGCTATGCAAGAAACGGGTATAGATGCTGCCGACATAGGTGCGCTTGTTTATACTGGCGTGTGTCGAGACCAGCACGAGCCCGCAACGGCTTGTCGAATCGCGGCAAAGCTTGGTGTTTTAAAAGACACGGCAATTTATGACATTAGTAATGCCTGTTTAGGCGTGCTTTCAGGTATTTTAGATATTGCTAATCGTATTGAGCTAGGACAGATTAAAGCGGGTTTAGTCGTTTCGTGTGAATCGGCTCGCCATATTGTTGATGTTACTATTGATGACATGCTTTCTGAGCCGACCATGCAAAATTATGCACGCTCACTGGCAACCTTAACCGGGGGCTCTGGTGCTGTGGCGGTATTACTCACCGATGGCAGTTTAGACTTAGATACCGATCGTAATCATCAATTGCTGGGCGCAAGCCATTTATCGGCACCGGAACATAATGATTTATGTCAGTGGGGTCTGAAAGAAGTTGGCCCTCAGCTGTATCGTGAATTTATGCGTACCGATGCGGTCAGTTTACTTAAAGAAGGTGTGTCTTTAGCCAAAGATACTTGGTTACACTTTCTAGAACAACGCCAATGGGTTATTGAACAAGTAGATAAAGTTATTTGTCATCAAGTCGGTGCAGCGAATCAAAAACAGGTTTTATCGGCCTTAAAAATCCCAACGGAAAAAGAATTCCCAACGTTTCAGTTACTCGGTAACATGGGCACGGTTTCTTTACCTGTCACTGCCGCAATGGCTCATGATCAAGGTTTCTTAAAAAAAGGTGATAACGTCAGTTTCTTAGGTATTGGGAGCGGTTTAAACTGTATGATGTTAGGGCTTAAATGGTAGTTATGTTAAAAAATAGGTTAACAAAACTACTGCCTTTTAAACGCAATTATATCAATCGTAATGGCCATCAATATCATTATATTAATGAAGGGCAGGGCTCTCCTGTTGTTATGGTGCATGGCAACCCTAGTTGGTCTTTTTATTATCGAAACCTAGTGAGCCAATTAAGCGAAAATCATCAATGTATAGTCCCTGATCATATTGGCTGTGGTTTATCAGATAAGCCCAATGATACGGGTTATGATTACACCTTGAAAAATAGAATTGATGATTTAGAAGCCTTGCTTGAGCATTTAGAAGTAAAAGAAAATATTACCCTCGTTGTACATGATTGGGGTGGTATGATTGGTATGGGCTATGCTGCTCGTTACCCTGACCGGATCAAACGTTTAGTTATTTTAAACACGGGCGCTTTTCACTTACCTAAAGCTAAAAAGCTACCACCAGCGTTATGGTTAGGACGAAATACTTTTATCGGTACTTTATTAGTGCGAGGTTTTAACGCCTTTTCAGGTATTGCGGCCATTATTGGTGTTAAGCGTAAACCTATGCCAAAAGAGATTCGAAAAGCCTACGTTGCCCCTTTTAATTCGTGGAAAAATCGTATTTCAACCTTACGTTTTATTCAAGATATCCCTTTAAAGGTCGGTGATAGAAACTACCAATTAGTCACGGATATTAGCGACAGTTTATCTCAATTTAATAAACTGCCTATGCTCATCTGTTGGGGTTTAAAAGACTTTGTTTTTGATAAACACTTTCTTGATGAATGGCAGCAGCGCTTTCCTGATGCAAAAGTACATGCTTTTGACGATTGTGGTCACTACATTTTAGAAGATGCCAGTGATGAGGTTGTGCCTTTAATCAATGATTTTTTAACAACAAGTGAAGCGCAGTTAACTTAACCCGTTCTGTACGTGCATCAATTAAGGGCTTATGATTTAATTCATATCGTTTAATTGAAATAGTTCAATTGTAATCGTTCAGTTTATATTGTTAAGCTCATAAGAATTCATCCAGTAGGCACCAACTCAATAGGAAAAGGGTAAATGATTGAGATAGGGGATACATCCAACCAAGCTAACTTATGTCGCCACCTCGCCCATGCCGCCATCACAACGCCCAATGCGTTAGCGGTTGCCGTGCAAAAAAGTCAACGAGGTAAGCTCAGCTACCAAGAAATTGATTTTGTTACTTTACACCAACGCAGTGATAAAATTGCCTATGCATTAAATGCCTACGGTCTTAAGTCAGGCATGAAAGCTGTGTTAATGGTAACCCCAAATATTGACTTTTTTGCCTTAACTTTTGCTTTATTCAAAGCTGGCATCATCCCTATATTAGTCGACCCAGGCATGGGCACTAAAAATCTTAAACAGTGTTTTATGGAGTCAACGCCTGATGTGTTTATTGGGATCCCAAAGGCCCACATAGCCAGAATATTACTCTCTTGGGGTAAAGCTACCGTTAAAAAATGCTTAACGGTTACTGACGGTGGTGCTATCGCTAATGTACTTGCAACACTTATTGGCGGTATGAGCTTAACTCGATTGTTAACGCGCTACCCTCTTAGTACAAAAACAGACAACGCGGCTGGGTTTGATATGGTGAAGCTGGCGGATGATGACATGGCCGCGATTTTATTTACCAGTGGCAGTACAGGAACCCCTAAAGGTGTGGTTTATAGCCATAAAATGTTTGAAGCACAAATTACCGCCTTGAAAGAGGATTATGCCATTGCCCCAGGCGAACGTGACTTAGCAACCTTTCCTTTATTTTCATTATTTGGTCCTGCATTAGGTATGGCGTCTATTGTGCCTGATATGGATGCCAGTAATCCCATTAAAGCAAACCCCGCTTATATATTTTCCGCTATTGAAAAATACCAGTGTACTAACTTATTTGCTAACCCCGCACTGATTGAAGTACTCGGGCAGGCGGGTGACTCGGATAACCTTAACGAAAAAAGTGCCAAAAAAAACACTTGCCAAAGTAATCAAAAAGTTAAGCTAGGCAGCTTACAACGAGTAATATCCGCTGGCGCACCAGCGACCTTACCGTCGATTGAGCGCTTTACCAAGTTGCTCGCTAAAGACGTACCCGTGCTCACATCTTATGGTGCGACCGAGTCCTTGCCTTTGACAAAAATAGCGAGTGTCGATTTGTTAGCGACAAGTCATATTACTGATAATGGCGGCGGTATTTGTGTAGGTACGCCCGTTAGTGGTGTTGAAGTGAGTATTATCGACATAACCGAAGAGAATATTGACACTTGGCATGATGGTTTAGCTCTACCAGCGAACACGATTGGCGAGATTGTGGTAAAAGGTGACATGGTTAGTCGACAATATTATCAACGAAGTTCAGCGACTAAATCCGCCAAAATTCAAGACGGTGATAACATACGTCATCGTATGGGGGACTTAGGTTACCTTGATGAGCAAGGGGTATTATGGATGTGTGGTCGAAAAGCGCATCGGGTAGAAAGTAAAAAGAAGCTATTTTTCTCAATTCCCTGTGAACGCATCTTTAATACCCACAGTGCCGTTAAACGCACAGCATTAGTTACTGTTACCATGAGCCATCATATTACACCACTATTGTGTGTTGAACTCACTGATGTAGCTAAAAGTAATAAAGATTTTGATGAATCGGCCCTGTTTACAGCGTTAAAACTTATAGCCTTAGCCCATAAACAAACGTCAAGCATTTCACATTTTTTGATTCATGACGACTTTCCCGTAGATATTCGACATAATGCCAAGATATTCCGTGAAAAATTAGCGGTTTGGGCACAAGATGAGCTAAATGAACTGGTTGATTAACGCATAATGACAAAGCCCCTTGATGAAGCGCTAAACAAAGCACTGACGGAATTCGCAGCGCAAGTAACACACGTTTTTGTTACGGGTGCTGGTGGTTTTCTGGGGCAGACAATTTGCCAAATGCTTCGACAAGCCAATATCAAGGTAACTGGTTTTGCCCGCGGAAATTACCCCGCATTAACACAAATGGGTGTTAACATGATTCAAGGGGATATTGCAGATTTTTCATCGGTGCTAAAGGCAATGCAGCCATGTGACCTTGTGTTTCATGTGGCGGCAAAAGCAGGTGTTTGGGGACGTAAAGATGATTATTTTACCCCAAACCTGCAAGGAACAAAAAATGTTATTCAAGCGTGTCAGCAATTAAACATAAACCGTTTAGTTTACACCAGTACACCAAGCGTTACTTTTGCGGGTGTTGATGAAGTCAACGTAGATGAGTCACAAGCTTATGCGAGCCATTTTTTAAATCATTATGCCCACTCAAAAGCTCTGGCAGAGCAACAAGTTTTATTGGCTGCGACAGATCCCAACAGTAAAAGTAGCTCTAAAGCGAGTCAACTTAAAACCGTCGCCTTACGGCCTCATTTAATTTGGGGGCCAAACGATCCTCATCTTATCCCAAGAGTTATTGCACGTGCTAGCATCGGTAAGTTAACGTTGGTGGGTAAACAGGATAAACTCGTTGATACCATTTATGTTGATAATGCGGCCTATGCTCATATTTTAGCAGCCATTGAACTAGAAAAATCCGATAGCCAATGTAATGGTAAGGCTTACTTTATCAGCAATGATGAGCCTATTACGATGGCCGCGATGTTAAATAAAATATTAGCCTGTAAAAACTTACCGCCAGTCTCTAAAAGGATCCCTAGTGCTATCGCCTATGCTGTCGGGGCAGTGTTAGAATGTATTTATACCTTACTAAATAAGCAACAGGAGCCGATAATAACTCGCTTTGTTGCAAAACAACTTTCTACCAGTCATTACTTTGATATAAGCGCTGCTAAAAACGACTTTTCTTATACGCCGCTTATCTCAATAGATGAAGGGATGAAGCGACTTAAGGCATCACTAGCCGAAGATTAACTGTCTTTAGTTAGCGATTGATGCAGCGGTTTAAGGCTTGTAAAGGAATTAAAATGAGTAAAATTTATCACCACCCTGTGCAAATATACTACGAAGATACCGACCATTCTGGTGTTGTCTATCATGCTAACTTTCTCAAGTATTTTGAGCGGGCGCGTGAACATGTCATTGATAGCGATAAACTAGCCACTTTATGGCAAGAAAAGGGCTTAGGTTTTGCTGTTTATAAAGCAAATTTAACCTTTCAAGACGGTGTTGAATTTGCTGAAATTTGTGATGTGCGTACTCGTTATCAGTTTGATGGCAAGTACAAAACCTTATGGCGCCAAGAATTATGGCGTCCAAATGCCAGCAGAGCAGCGGTTATAGGTGATATTGAAATGGTGTGCTTAGATAAAAATAAGCAGTTACAACCCATTCCAGAAGAAATACTTATTCCAAATAAACAAATAAACAAATGAATGACTTAATCACGTTGGTATCAATAACCTGAACAACATAACGCGAGCGAATAACCATGAGCAACAATACTAAAATGAATACAAAAATATATAAACAGGTACATTCGTTGGCCAAAGATTTAATGCATGCCACGCATCGAAAAAATCAAACCCGCTTTGATGAATGTTATATGAAACTAAAGCAAGTATGCCTTGAGCATGAAAATACCGATAAAGATCACCCCGTACAGTGGGAGACACTCGCTGACTTTACCGACGATTACGCACTTGCTATCTCCCTGTACGAAAAAGCCTTACTTAAGGCACAAGCTATTAACTCTAAAGATTTTCTTTCTTCTGTTGGCTTTTCCATTGCCTCACTACAAGTCGAATTTGGCGATAAAACAGATGACAAGTTAAGTGCTATTGCGCATTTAGAAACGGCTAAAATCAATAGTAATAAAATTGCGGATAAAGATTTGAAAGCTGAAATTGATGATTTATTAGAAAAACTGAACAAGGATTAAGACTCAATAGACTGCTCTTCAATCGATAAATAAAATGCAATTCGATTCTATCGCAATATTTACTCACCAGCTTCATTCCATAAGGCACGAGTAATAATTCTGTGGGGTCGCGTTTTATCTTTAGGGTCAATATAGGGTATAAGGCATAAAAGCCGTCATAGAAAATGCCATTAACTGCTTTTTGAACGTAGCACTATTTCTTTTTTACATCGAATGACTATTTCAATTTTTTCATCTTCAGATTTACACCTCCAGTGGGTAATTTCTGAAGCCGATCTATAACAGCCCATACAAATGTCATTTTCATCTAGGGTGCATTGACTTATACAAGGAGTAATCGCTGCGGTCGTGTTTCCTATAAACATATTGGTAATATTTTCCTGCTGAAAAATAGCCTAAACAATGAGCTGAATATTGTTTAATGTCATCCCACATTTTTTAGTCGAAGCTACGGGGCTACATTTGTTACTTTTATGCAATGAAAAGGCAACAAATATAAAGACGAGCTAATTTAGCATAAAAAAACAAGAATAAAAAACAAACTTTACCGTTTGAAATTTAACGGGGTTTATTGCTATTGCTATTGCTATTGCTAAGGTAATACTTACGGGTTATCCAGAGTAATAAGAGAAATGTTACTCTTATATTTGTCAGGGTTAAATCTCTGAATAATAGCCTGTTAGTGCTCCAGAGAATGTGGCTGGAGGGGCGTTTTTTTCAACCTTGATCACGTCTTAAATGCGTCAGTTAATATTGAATGAGCTAAAGCCGTTGAGAGCCCATTGCGCTATTTGGTTTATTGTTAGTAAAAATTGCATGAGTCACTATGGGTTCATCCATAGCTCATGGTATATTTAACGTTGAAAGCTCTTTTTCTCAATTACCTATAGGTCTCCATTATGCTATGTGCTATTTATAAAAGCCCTAGAAAAGCCCAAACGTATCTTTTTGTTAAAAAACGAGATGATTTCTCCGCGGTTTCTGAGGGATTGATGCAAACATTTGGCACACCAATGTTTGTTATGTTAATTAATCTAGCCACCAAAAAAAAATTAGCAATGGCTGATATAGATAAAGTTAAAGAAAATTTAAATGAACGCGGTTTTTATTTACAGTTACCGCCCCCTCAAGAGGATTTATTAAAAGAGCATAAGGCAGTGATGGTCGCTAATAAAGATCAAGGAGAGCTTTTATGATTGCTAATGTAAAAAGGCTCGCCTTATTGACCGTTCTTATCGTAAGTACAATGAACCAATCGTTGGCGGCTAAAGCAGAACTGACCGAAGAAGGCTTTGCTGCGTACATAGTTAAATTAAAGGCGGAAGCATTGACTAAAGGCTTTAGCCAAGCACTCATTGATGAAAGTTTTTCAGAGGTAAAGTTTCACCGACGCGCAGTCAAAGCGGATAGAAGTCAGCCTGAAAATGTCGAGACACTTGATACCTACCTACCTAAACGTGTGCCAAAGTGGAAAGTAGATAAAGCCCGATCTTTATATAAAAAACACCAAGTATTATTAAATCAAGTCGCTGACAAATACCAAGTTCAACCGCGCTTTATTGTTGCTTTATGGGGACTGGAAAGTAATTTTGGTAGCTATATGGGGGGATATAATGTTATTTCAGCTTTATCAACCTTAGCCTATGAAGGTAGACGAGAAGTCTTCTTTAAAAAACAATTAATGGCGGCATTGACTATATTAGATGAAGGTCATATCAGTAATAAAGACATGAAGGGCTCATGGGCAGGTGCCATGGGACAGAATCAATTTATGCCGACCTCTTTTTTGAGTTACGCTGTTGATGGCGATGGTGATGGTAAAAAAGATATTTGGAACAATTACGCTGATATTTTTTCATCGATGGCAAATTATTTAAAAAAAGAAGGCTGGAATGATGAGCTAACGTGGGGACGACAGGTTATGTTACCGAAAGGTTTTGACTATAGCTTAGCGATTCCAAAAAAGACGGGTAATCGAAAAAACTGGCTAAAGGCTTGGGCTGAAACTGAGAAAACGCTGGCCCAGTGGCAAGCGTTAGGCGTGAGACGTTCCGATGGGACTAATCTACCTAATGTTGATATTAAAGCCGCATTGGTATTTCCTGACGATGAAAATGGTCGCGTATATCTTGCTTATGATAACTATAAGAGTTTAATGCATTGGAACTTATCTTACTATTTTGTTAGCTCTGTTGGCCATTTATCTGATCGTATTAAATTTCCACCTATCCAGTAAGTTGTTAAGCTGTTAGCTAGCTACTAAGGTTATAGAATAGAGGTTATAGGTATTTATTAAAGTATTCATACGGCATTTTTATCCACTCAAGGGTAAGTTTATTACTTAATATGAATTAATTCATATTAAGTAATAGTTAAGTAATAAGTAATAAGTAATAAGTAAGAAATAGAAATGATAGATAAAATCCCCACCCCCCTTCCTTTTTGGGAAAGCAAAACCCTAGCAGAAATGACGCGTCCAGAATGGGAGTCATTATGCGATGGTTGTGCTAAATGTTGCTTAAATAAATTTATTGATGATGAGCATACCGATGAGGATTCAGAGCTTTTACCAACCGATCATATCAATGAAGGTGAACAAGTTTACTATTCTAATATTGCTTGTTATTTACTCAATGAAAAGTCATGCCAATGCTCTAAATATGAGCAAAGAACTCGCTTAGTGCCTGATTGCGTCAGGTTGACGCAAGAGAATATTGACGCGGTGTTTTTTATGCCACCCAGTTGCACCTATCGTCGTTTAAAAGAAGGGCGAGGAATGCCGTCATGGCATCCATTGCTCAATAAAGGCAAGAAGTCAGCCATGCATGAGGCGGGTATGTCAGTAAGAGGTAAAATAGTTAAAGATAGTGAGGTGCACATAGAAAACTTTGAAGATCATATTGTGATTTGGCCTCTCAATGATCTTGATTGACCTGTCGTTGTTCAGAGATTGGTATTAGTAGCTTCGAGTATTTGAAGCCACTTATTTTACGCTATACACGACGACTTAACCGGTTACAATTTTTTTGTATGTACTAAGTGGTTTATAAGCACAACAGCAAAGGCTATTGAATACAAGCTAAAAACAACGATCATCCACTGCGGCATACTGAAATCAAGAAATTGCCAGCTAATTCTTCCACAATCACCCGTCGCTTCAAATAAAAAGGGGATCCACTCATGGAGCGGTGCCCAGATCGGGAAGTTTGGTATTATTTCGCAGTTAAAGAAGAGCGAATTGATGCTTTTTTGTTTTTCTACATGCTCTAACGCAATGATTAAGCCCCAAATTGAACCTGTTCCCCAAGAAATATAAGCCAGCGTTCTAACCAGAATATTTTTATAGCCCAAAGTACCAATAGCAACGCCAGCTGAAAAAATAGCTAATATTGCCAATCGTTGGTACACGCACATGATACACGGAGCTAAGTTGAGTATGTATTGGAAGCTCAAAGCGGATATTTCGAGTGCTAATGCAGAAGCAGCCAATAGTAACCATGGTGCTCGAGCGCTTGTTATATCACTTAAATATTTCACAGAATATCTCCGAAAATAATCGATAAAAAAGTCTCTAGTAAACTAGAGACTTTTTAAGGGGAACGCAAGGAAATAGCGGTTAGTTATTTCCTTGCGTTAATATTACATTAAGAATGTAATGTTTTTTTTAGCTATGAGTTTATCAGTAAGTGAACATAAATACTTGCTGCATAACCCAATGCGATTACTGGAGTCCATTTTAGATGAGAAAAGAAAGTGTAGTAACCTCTCGCTTGTCCCATTAAGGCAACACCAGCCGCAGAGCCAACTGATAATAGACTACCGCCTACACCAGCTGTCAGCGTTACTAATAACCATTGGGTGTGCGACATTTCAGGGTTCATCGTTAATATAGCAAACATGACCGGGATGTTGTCAACGATTGCCGATAATATACCGACTAAAATGTTAGCATTGGTCGCGCCTAATTCACCGTACATAAATTCTGATACCATACCGAGATATCCGATGAAACCTAAACCACCAACGGCAAGAATAACGCCATAGAAAAAGAATAAAGTGTCCCACTCTGCTTTGGCAATTTTGTCAAAGATGTCAAAGTCATCTTTAATGGCATGAGCCGTTAGTATGTCAGAAGTATCGATTTTAGCTCTACCTGTTCTACGAAGGTAATATCCGAAAAAGTTCAAATAGCCTAGACCTAACATCATGCCAAATACCGGTGGTAAATGGAGGAAGTTATGGAAAGATACAGCGGTCATTATTGTGAGTAAAAATAAGCCAACGATAACTAAACCACCTTTTTTAATCGGGATTATTTCTGTGCTTTGAGCTTTTGGACTTCCTTTCGGTAGGAAGAATTGCATAATAAATGCAGGGATAAGATAGTTAACAACAGAAGGTAAGAACAGTACAAAGAACTCAGTAAATTCAAGAATACCTTTTTGCCAAACCATTAACGTTGTAATGTCACCAAAGGGACTAAATGCACCACCTGCATTAGCACTCACGACGATGTTTACACAACTCATGGCGACAAATTTTGGTTCATCTTTACCCACGGCCATGACAACGGCACACATAATTAAGGCTGTTGTTAGGTTGTCGGCAATAGGAGAGATAAAGAAAGCTAAAATACCTGTTATCCAAAAAAGGGCTCTATAACTAAAGCCTTTATGCACTAACCAATCACGAAGGGCATTAAAAACATCTCGTTCTAAAAGTGCGTTGATATACGTCATGGCAACTAATAAAAAGAAGAATAGCTCAGAATATTCAAGAAAGTTATGGCGAATGGCTACTGCAGAAGCATCGGGCATGCCAGAAGCGCTATAGTATGCAGCAATTAAAATCCAAATAAGACCAGCAGCAAGCAGCACTGGTTTTGATTTTCTTAAATGTAATTGTTCTTCTAAAATAACGAGCGAATAAGCGAGGACAAAGATAGCAATAGCGGTATAGCCGATCCAGTGACTCGTTAAGTCAATGCTTTGATGGGCAGCCTCTGAAGCAATAGCGAGGCTTGGGAATAGCACGGTGGATAGTGCCAGTAAAATGTATACGAGTTGTTTCATACATACTCTCTAAATGGACTGTGAAGTTATAATTGCTAGTATATAGCAATTGTTATGAGGCTAGGATACTAGCAAATTTTTTATGAAATAACACAAAAATGGCGCTGAATAAGATGAATTTTGCTGATGAATGCTATCAACTTGATTTACAACAAACTAACGGGGATGTTTTCGTTGTTGCTCCAAGAGAATTTCCACCATGCTTGTGCATAAATACACTTCTGGTAGAATAAATATTCAAAATAATCAAAGTTAAATTAATATTACTAGGTAACAATATTCGATGGTCATAAAAGCTAAGAGCCCTGCAGGATTTGCGGAACAATATATCGTTGAATCTATTTGGAATGGTTGCTTTCCTCCTGGCTCTATATTGCCAGCAGAACGTGAGTTGTCAGAACTTATTGGGGTAACTCGAACGACACTCCGAGAAGTTTTACAACGATTAGCGAGAGATGGCTGGTTAACTATTCGGCATGGTAAACCAACTAAAGTTAACAACTTTTGGGAGACCTCTAGTTTAAATATTCTAGAAACATTGGCGAAATTAGATCAAGATGGTATTCCCGACTTAGTTGATAACTTATTATCTGCACGTACTAATATTAGTGCTATTTATATACGCGGTGCGTTAAAAAACAACCCAGAAAAAGCGATTGAGTCTATTAAAGCCTATAGTGGAATAGAAGATACGGGTGAGGCTTTTGCCAACTTTGATTACCAGTTGAATAAAGAGTTGGTTGTTGCTTCGGGTAATTCAATCTACTTATTAATTTTGAATGGCCTCAGTGGTTTGTATTCTCGTATAGGTAATTTGTATTTCTCCCATCCTAGAGGGCGAGAAATTTCAAGAAATTATTATCAATCCCTAATCGAATTAGCACAAGACAATAAATTTGATGAAGCGATTATGGCTGTTCGTCAATACGGTATTGATTCTGGCTCGCTATGGAGTGAGCTTAAAGAGGATGTTCTTAAAGAGCTATGTGAAGATTAACGCTTTGTCAGCGTCATATTCGAAGTCTCTCATCGAAGATTCATTGTTCTGGATCCCCGATTAAAACACTACGGGAATGACGATACTGAGCCAAGTGCATAGGCATGTTTTGTTATTCAACTGAGTATTAATTTTTACTATTGGCAGACACTTTTAAGTCTTTTAAAATTCCATCATCTAAGTTGTAGACTATGCCATGTACGGTGATATCTTGATTATTATTCCAAGCGTTCACTAATGTTGTGGTATGACAGATATTAGCGACTTGCTCTATTACGTTAAGTTCACACAGTAAATTAAGGCGTTCTTTTTCATCGGTCACCTTATCCATTTCCTCTTTATGAAAACGATAAACGTCTTGTATATGGCGCAACCAGTTATCAATTAAGCCATAACTATCATTATCAAGGGATGCCGCTACGCCGCCACAGCCGTAATGACCGCAAACAATAATATGTTTAACTTTCAATACATCCACAGCATATTGGATAACAGACAAACAATTTAAGTCCGTATGAATAACTTGATTGGCAATATTCCTATGGACGAAAACCTCTCCTGGTGCCAGGTTAAGCAGTGCGTTTGCGGGGACTCGTGAGTCTGAACAGCCTATCCATAAGTACTCGGGTGATTGCTGCTCAGATAATACTTTAAAGAAATTAGGGTTTTCTTTAGTAATTTTTTCTGCCCACTGTTTATTATTATCAAACAGGTGTTGAATTGTTTTCATAAGGATTAAGTCACATTGAATCGTTAAATGTTATGACACCGTATGTTATGCCATAACATACGGTAAGTAAAAGTTATTATTTGAATCCAAAGCTAATGATAATACCGATGGCATTCCTTTAACTTTTGCTAAGTGGTCAGTGAATTAATGCACTTGCTGTAATTTCTCAAGTATAATAACGACAAGGTTAATTTTATTGGTAAATAATCATGGCAAGCGCTGCGGCACTACATATATTAGTAAAAACTGAAAAAAAAGCGGCAGAATTAAAAGCTCTGCTTGATAAAGGGGCTAATTTTGGCGAGCTTGCTAAAAAACATTCCCTTTGTCCGTCGAAGAAAAAAGGGGGCGATTTAGGTGAGTTTCGTCGTGGGGAAATGGTGAAAGCGTTTGATGATGTTGTTTTCAAAAGGCCATTATTAAAAGTTCATGGGCCAATAAAAACAAAATTTGGTTATCACCTAATTAAAACATTATATCGAAGTTAATCCCTATTTATTGTCATGGCGAGTAGCCTGCTTGTTATTCTTCTTTTTCTTCCTGCTTTTCTATGGCCTTATTTCTTTTTTTTATATTGGCCAATTGCTCTTTTGTTAAGTTGAACTTTCGAGCAGATTGTTTCAATAAAAGAATGCCGCCAATGATAGAGCCCAGCGCAAGGACACTAATAATTATTGTGATCACTGTCATTTCGGTAAATAATCCTTATTGCTATAGAGGGGGAGGTAATAATTACCCCGCATTTTTGTTATTACGTAATTTAGCCAGTTTTTGTAGTTGCTTCGATTGCTCTAACAAGCTCGCGCGTACTAAATTTTCTCTGTCTTCTTCTCGAATAAAGTGAAAAATCACTTGATGAGTAAAGGTATCGTTCGTTGCTTCAACTTTTATTATTTCACCATAACAAAATACTGCACAATTATTTTCGAGTAAAAAAACCTTTAGTTCAATTGTTTGGCCAATGCTAAATGCTTGGTTAGTCATAAATTTAATTCCGCCACCGCCAAACGTTATTCCTTGGTATCTATGCTGTACTTCATCTTGTTGACTTAAGATGTAACCGATGAGTAAATCAATCTTTTGTGATTGCTGATTGAGGAAGTTTACCAGTAGGGCGGCGCTATTACCTAAGTTTTGTAATGATCGCAAGGCTGACTGATCGATGACACTCATGTCGGTCGAAAGCTTAAATGGCATGGGAATACTGTCTGAAAACTGTTCAAAAGAGTTGATTTCTGTATTGCCAATAGGCGTAATGTTGACGGTAAAATTATGTTCTATGGCAAAAAATTCATCATATTGCGCTAACTTTTGTTCAAGGGAAAACTCATTCATCTTGTTTACTATCCAGATAGAAGGTGTGCTTTTATAAAAAGATAAAAGCTTATTAAGTCATAGGCTAATAAAGTTATAGCAAAGAAACATTACTATAAGTACCCTGTTGGCTATTTATATCAGACAATTATGTTGACTGTGCTATGCTATATAATATTCTAAATCTGTGTCAAATAAAATCATAATACCCAAATGTTTCAACCTATTAGTATCTTCATCGGGCTACGCTATAGTCGTAGTAAAAGCGCAACTGGCTTTGTTTCTTTTATCACTTTTTTCTCAACGGTTGGTATTTTATTAGGGGTTGCATCACTTATTACGGTTGTTTCGGTAATGAATGGCTTTGAAGGTGAATTAAAAAAACGCATTTTAGGTATCATTCCTCACGTCATTGTTAGTGACTTTAGCAATGACAAGACCCGTGTCCACAAAAATGCCCCTTGGCAAGTATTACGAGAAGAGTTACTTACTCAGCCTCATGTTCTTCACGTTTCACCTTTTCTTGAAAGTGAAGCCTTGATTCAATCGAGTCATGCACTCCAAGGTGTTCTTGTTCAAGGTATAATGCCCAAGTTCGAACAACAAAATATTATCAATACTCATATGATTTATGGCAGCCTAGCGAGGCTTTCAAGTCAAGCTTATTCCTTGGTTATCGGGCAATCGTTAGCCAATAAGTTAAAGGTCACTCTGGGCGACGAGGTGAGGCTGGTTTTACCCAATAAAAGTGTTTTTACTCCAATGGGGCGTATTCCTGTGCAACGGGTGTTTAATATTGTTGGTATTTTTAATATTGGCTCACAAGTTGATGATGCGATGGTCTATGTCGATAGTCGTTACGGGGCAAAATTACTTAGGCGTAATGGCGATGGTATTGATCAGTTACGCCTGTATTTAGATGATGCTTTTAACGCAAATTCTGTTGTCGCGGCGCTTAAAAGTGATAAACAAAATAAAGTACTCCAGTCAGTTACCTTGAGAACTTGGGGAGAAAGCCAGGGCGCATTATTTTCAGCCGTCAAAATGGAAAAAAATATGATGTGGTTGATGTTAAGCTTAATCGTTGCTGTTGCCGCCTTTAATATTGTCTCGGCGCTGGTAATGGTTGTTGTTCAGAAACAGGCAGAAATTGGTATATTACAAACCTTAGGTTTAGCACGCATCGAAGTCATTAAAATATTTATTACTCAGGGTATGGTTAATGGTTTATGGGGTGTTAGCCTCGGTGGAGTTTTAGGTGTACTGTTAGCGGTTAACTTGAACGATATAATGCAAGTTGTTGGCGTTAATTTATTCGGTTTTGGTGTGCAAAAATTACCGGTAAAAGTTCAGTGGCTTGACGTGCTTAGTATTATTATTTCAGCACTAGCCATGTGTTTTATTGCCACACTTTACCCCGCATATAAAGCCTCAACGACTCAGCCCGCACAGGTATTACGTAATGAATAAGGTTTCTCTTGATGAGTAAAGAATTAATGAGCAAAGTATTACAATGTTGCCAGTTATCTAAGTCCTATAAACAAGGAGGCATCGAAACGCATGTTTTGAATAGCTTAGATCTGAGTGTTGATAAAGGTGAATTACTTGCTGTCGTCGGCAGCTCAGGTTGCGGGAAAAGTACTTTTCTACATCTTGCGGGGGCTTTAGATACACCAACTTCAGGGCATGTACTTATTAATGATATTGATATTCATCAATTATCTGATAAAGAAAGAGCAAAATTTAGAAATCAGCATATTGGTTTTATTTATCAGTTTCATCATTTGATGATGGAGTTTAGTGCGCAAGAAAATGTTGCTATGCCCTTGATGATTCAAGGGCAGAAACCACAAGAGGCTTTGTTAGCGGCAAAAGAAATGCTCATTCAAGTGGGCTTATCTCACCGAGTAGCATACCGACCCTCACAATTATCGGGCGGTGAACGTCAACGGGTGGCTATTGCTCGTGCTTTAGTGACTAAACCTTCTTTAGTGTTGGCTGATGAGCCTACGGGTAATTTAGACAGCGATACCGCAGAACAGATTTATCAACTCATTCGCAGTTTGAATAATAGCGCCAATACCAGTTTTGTTATCGTAACGCATGATTTGACCTTAGCGAGTAGAATGGATAGGCAGGTCAAGCTAGTGCAAGGGCATTTAGTGCCTTTTGGGGATGAAGATACCCCAACGGTATCGGCGAGTGAAATATCAACAAGTGGCAGCCAATTAAGTGAACCACATGTTTAAGCCGTTAAGTCTATTTTTAGGCTGGCGCTATGTGCGCAGCCAACATGGCAATGGTTTTTCCGCTTTTATCTCCGCTTCTTCAACCCTTGGTATTGCCTTAGGTGTCATGGTACTTATTGTGGTATTAAGCGCGATGAATGGCTTTGAACGTGAATTATCTCAAAAACTCCTGTCAATAGTGCCTCATGTTGAGCTGGTCAGTGTTAATGAGCCAATCAAAAATTGGCCTAGAAACATTGAGCAAGTAGAAAAAGAGCCAAGCGTTATTGCGGCAGCACCAGTGATTATATTGACAGGTATGTTACAACATGGATTAAAGCTAAAAGCGGTTGAGGTTCGAGGTGTCGATGCCATGCTTGAAAAACGAGTATCGAGTATTGACGATTATATTATTGAGGGGAAGTGGCAGCAATTAATGGTTACAGAGGGTAATCAAGAGCGTAATAAAAATAGTATTATTATTGGTAGCGGTGTAGCAGAAAAATTATCGGCAAAGCTCGGTGATAAAATACAAATATTGTTACCGCCAGCACAAAACCGTAATGATGTGAAACAAG
This sequence comes from Colwellia sp., assembly GCA_037132835.1. Taxonomy (GTDB): domain Bacteria; phylum Pseudomonadota; class Gammaproteobacteria; order Enterobacterales; family Alteromonadaceae; genus Colwellia. Next base: position 44,524 of record JBAHZW010000090.1, read on the forward strand.
TGTTTTCTGCGCCGATTAGTCAACAGGTAGAGGTGGTTGGCATTTTTAAGTTTGGCGGTACAATAGATGAAACGTTAGCATATATCCCACATGTTCTCGCTAGTGATGTTATGGGTTATAAAACGAATGAAACACAAAGCATACGTTTGCGTGTTAATGATGTTTTTTCAGCGGCTAAAATAGCCCGTAAGATTGCCTATACTTTTGATCACTATGTTTATATTAATAACTGGACTCGAACTCAAGGACATCTATTTAATGATATTCAGCTGGTGCGTATGGTGATGTTTATTGTGTTGGTCTTGGTTATTGGCGTCGCTAGCTTCAATATTGTCTCTACCTTGATTATGGCTGTTAATGAAAAACAAGGTGATATCGCTATTTTAAGGACGATGGGCGCAAGCTCAACAACTATTATGTTAGCTTTTATAGTACAAGGGCTTGTTAATGGTGTGGTGGGGAGCTTATTAGGGGCTTTATCTGGTGTCTTCTTAGCCTTAAATCTCACTGATATTATAAGTCGTGTAGAGCAGTTGATGGGCGTTACTTTTTTATCTGGTGATGTGTATTTTATTAACTATCTGCCTAGCGTTTTACACGTTAGCGATGTTTATGCCACCGTTGTTACCGCATTAATCATGAGTTTTGTTGCCACTATCTATCCTGCTTGGCAAGCGACCAAAATAGAGCCAGCGCAAGTGCTTGGACAACAGTAATATCCGTACACAGTTGGCACTCCCTCAAAGCTCCTTTAAAGTAAGATAAACGGAAATATATCTATATCATTAACAATATCAGCTAGTTAAGTTGGGTGTTAATTCTCATTTGCATTGTACGAAAAATATATTCAGTTGTACCTAGCTTTGTTGATGCCATCGGCAGAAGTTACCGTACAAGAACAAGTGCCGAACTCTATTCTGATAATAGCAATTGGTACAAGGTTGGTTAAATACCAAGCTTAACCGTCGAGATCACAGAGGCGTGCCTCGCGCTACACACTGGAGTGATCTTAAGTCTCCACTAAGATGACGATAATAAGTTTACCGTCATTCCCGAAGTTTCTGATCGGGAATCTATTCACTGCTTCCTAAAACAAAGCCACACAAATCTAAAAATTAAGCCACTGGATCTCCGTATTAATGCACCGCGAAGATGACGATAATAAGTTTACCGTCATTCCCGAAGTTTCTGATCGGGAATCTATTCACTTTTTACTAAACTAAACTAAACTAAACTAAAGTCAAAGGGTGTCAGGCCTTGTTCCTTGCATGATAGAAAAATAAGACCTGAGTCCAACCTCTGGAAATTAATTTTAAAAAAACTCACCTTTTTTATTCGCTCTAACTAAAAGGGTATATTTAACCCTTTATTTTAATTCCTAAGTGATAATGATTTTCATTACTATTTGTGCTATTTTATCATAGTCTCTTTATTTAATACCAAAGGGGTTAATTGGTCCGATTGGTACAACTCAATGGAATGTTAAGTGTCTTATTTTAGTGATAAAATTAATTTTATTAGTCCGCGATGGCTGGTGTTTTCTCGGGTTGTCGCTGCTATTTTTGCCGGTTACGCTTTGGCAACCACAAGTACATTGTTCTTTGGTCAGTTATTGTTAACAAGTGTTGGGAAATATGAGGCGGTACATATAGGTATGCTGCTGAGTTTTCCTATTTATGCCTGTGCAGCAATGTGGGTTTTTTCAGTTGCTAGTGCCCAAAAAGCGTGGATTGGCTTGATTAAACTCAATGTTATTTTAATGATATTCACTTGGCTGTTAGTTCAGGCGAATAGCTAATGAAATCTACCTTTCGCCAATCAATGAAATGGCTGCATACTTGGGTTGGCTTAGTTGTTGTTTGGATCCTTTTTTTTATGTTTATTACCGGTACAGCTGGTTATTTTTATAAAGAAATTACCCGTTGGATGGAGCCCGAACGCCCCTTAATTTCGCCAGAAGTAAGTAAGAAACAAATGCTGCACTTAAGCCAAGCTTATTTAACTGAACATGCTAGTGAGGCAGAGCGTTGGAGAATTCAGTTACCTAATAGTAGAGATGGTAATTTGCGAGTCAGGTGGACACAAGCCGCGAAAGAAGGTAAAAGGCGAGGTAAGCGCACTCACAAAATTTTAAACCCTACAACGGGCCAAGAGGTCGCTGAATTAAGAGCAACGGGCGGGGGCTTTTCGCTTTATAGAATGCATTACCGTCTACACTATATGCCGAGGTTAGTGGCTTATTGGATTGTTGGCTTTTGCACTATGTTAATGCTCATTGCGGTGATCACCGGTGTGATTTTTCATAAAAAAATATTCAGTGATTTTTTTACATTCCGGGCTAAAAAGGGCTTGATTGGCTGGCTTGATATTCACAATGTTTTAAGTGTGGTGGCGTTACCTTTTCATTTTATGATCACTTATAGCGGGCTAATATTTTTTCTAACCACTTATATGGTATTGGGCTTTAACCTTAGTCTGACTGATTCACAACAAGATGAGTTTCACAAGCAAGTATTCCCCGATACTCTCGCGGTAGAACAAGCGGAAATAGCACAAACCTTGGCTCCGTTAACTGATATGTATTTACAAACCAGAAAATATTGGCTTGAAGATACCCTAGATAATGTGACGATAAAATATCCTAATGATGTGAATGCCAGCGTTAATTTTGAACGCTTAGAAACCGATATTACTTATAATCATAGCGATGAGATATTTTTTAATAGTAACGGTAAGTTAATGACGGTTCCGGCACGTGAATTCACCCCCTCAGGTCGCATTGAGGACGGTTTTATTTCATTACATGAAGGACAGTTTGCTAACTCAGTTGTGCGTTGGTTATATTTACTGGTTGGTTTAATAGGCGCTGCTATGGTGGCTTCAGGTGGTATTTTATGGACAACTAAACGCAAACCTAAGCAAGATAAAAAACCAAACGGTGCTGATTTTGGCTACCGCTTGGTTGAGCAGTTAAATATTGGCTCTTTTGTTGGTTTGCCTATTGCTATAGGCGTGTACTTTTGTGCCAATAGATTATTGCCGGTAGGATTAGAAAATCGCGCTGATTGGGAGATAAATTGTTTGTTTATTAGCTGGGCATTGTTACTTGTTTACCCCGCATTTAGACCCGCGATTTCGGCTTGGCTAGAACAACTTAAATTAGCTGCGGTTATTTTTACTTTTATTCCGGTACTAAATTTTCTCACCACAGATAAACATTTAGCGATAACGTTGCCCATTGGTGATTGGAACTATGCTGGCTTTGATTTAGCGATGATAGCCATAGGCATGAGTTTTTCTTTTGCGGCTTATAAGGTTAAACAGCGCATAGTTAGCCAAGTAGGTAATAAAAGTATAACTAGCGCTGTCAGCAAGGCTAGCACAGCTAAGTTAGCGCAGAACAAAGGGGCTATGTAATGGGGGTATTATTGAGCTTAAGTTTTATTACCATGAGTTGCTTTTGTTTGGCGATGGAAAAACACCGGAAACAGATCATTATGGTTGAATTAAATGCTTGTTTATCTTGTTTTTTTAGGCCACTGGCGTGGGTGTTATTAATAAGTACGTTTTATATGAGTAGCCAGCTTTACGGTTGGACTATTGGTCCTGTGGTGTTTTTTGGCATGCTCATCGGCAGCTTAGTACCGTTAATTTTATTATTAACCTACCGAGCTAAAGCGATTCCTTTGGTGGCAATACTTTTACCTATTGTGGTGTATATTAGCTAACTTATATCACAAAAAAACCGAGTATATGTTTTGACATACATTCGGTTTTTTATTGTCATTTATTTGAACAACAAAAATCATCAATTAGCGTTTTTATTCGATTCTTGAATTCAAGTATTAAGTTTCTACCCACTGACGTAATAAATTATGGTAAACACCGGTAAGTTTAATAAGGGCTGGATCGGCAGTATCAACACTATCACGTAATTGCTGAATAGCATTATCAAGCTCAAAGAGAATACTGCGTTGTTCGTCTCTTGCCACCATACTTTGTAACCAAAAAAAGGAACAGAGTCGTTGTCCTTTAATAATAGGGTTTACTCTGTGTATACTGGTTGACGGGTATAAAATCATATCACCAGCGGCAAGTTTTACTGATTTTTCACCAAAAGTATCTTGAATAATCAATTCACCACCCTCGTATTCTTCTGGCTCAGAAAAGAACAAAGTCATCGATAAATCAGTTCTAATTTTTACGGGTGTACCTTTAACATAACGTATAGCGTTATCAACATGCTCACCAAAGGTATGTCCGGTCTGATAACAATTAAATAGCGGTGGAAATATTTTTCCAGGTAGAGCCGCTGACATAAACAGTGGTGTTTGTGCCAATGCCGTAAGGATCATATCACCTACTTCTCTCGATGCAACTGACTCTTCGGGAAGCTGAATGTTGTTTTTAGCCAACGTTGATTGAAAGCCTGCCGTTACACTTCCATCAACCCACTGGGCAGCCTCTAAAATAGCACGACCCTGAGCAACTTGCTCAGGTGTTAATACTTGCGGTATTTTTAAAATCATATCAATAGCACCATAAAACGATAAAAACACGATAAGCTACCTTATCGTGTTGTATACCCGTTACCATTCAAGATGCAGGTTTCAGAGTGCTTGAGCGATTTCAATTCAAGGCGCTGTGATGTAATAAGGGTTATTCCCTTATAAATCACAGCAACGATGAAGTGATATTGCTCAAACGCTTCTACGATGGGTTTAAAAGCCATTTAGGCTGCGTTATTAAATAGAACAATGGAACAACCATTATATCAATTTAATGCCTTGCCCTAATCCCTAATGACTTTTAATTCCCACTGAAGTCCTGTACTTTGAATGGTAACGGGTATATACCAAGGAAATAAACTCACTTGGTGTTAATTTACGCCCTAGCTTAACGGTTAAGTTAGGGCATATGCAATGTTAATTAATTTCTTAAACCTTAGGCTTAATTAAAACGAATAACTTGCCGTTAAACTCGCATAACGGCCATCACCGGGAACAAAGTGACCACCACCTACTTTATCGGCATAATCTTCATCCGTTAAGTTGCTAGCATTCAATTGTACCTTGAAGTCATCAGTCACTTGATAAGCTACCATCAAGTCAAAAATGACATAACCTGCTGCTTTTTCACGACCTAGTGGGTCTGTGCTATTATAACGGTCACCCACATATTGCATACCAAGACCCGCTGATAAATCTTCTGATACCTCATAGTTTCCCCATAAGCTCATCGAGTGTTTTGGTGTTCTAGCAAGTTCGTAGCCAATCATGCGTGCATCATCACCAGCCGCTTCAAGCACTTCACTGTTTTGGTAAGTATAAGCACCGGTAATTGAGATTTGATCATTAACCATACCAACAATACTTAGCTCTAAACCTTGAACACGTTGTTTACCATCTAAGGTCTCAGCGCGGTCATCTTCGGCGAAGGGGTCATCTGTTTTGGCATTATTTTTTTCGGTTCTAAAGATTGCTGCACTTGTTAATACACGACCATTAAGTAGCTCCCATTTAGTACCAATTTCGTAACTGATGGTTTCTTCTGGGTCTAGGTCAGCGGCGTTACCACGGGTTGAAGCGGTAAGGTCATCGGCAGATGATTCAAAAGAGTTACCGGCAGCAATATAAATAGAGCCATTGCTTGTTGGTTTGTAAACCACACCGAAATTCCAGCTTAATTCACTGTCATCAGAGACTAGTTTTTTATCAGAATCTTCATCTTCGTCTAAATCAGGATAATATTCTGTCGAAAAATTATCATAGCGCAGCCCCGCGCTTACTTGCCATTGCTCGTTTAAAGTGACGGTATCAAAAATGTAGAAAGCTGTGGTATCACCAGTGGCTTCATTTGATTTTTGTCCACGAGCATATTGACCGGTAAAGGGCATATAAGGGTCGGGATTATAATAGTCGTTAAATACATCGCCTGTGGCTAAGTTGTCTTCAACCACAGCGTCTAAGTTCCAACGGTCAAATTTTTCTTGAGAAATTTCAAAGCCAGTTACTATATCGTGCTGCATATTGCCTAGCTGGTAACTACCAATTAAGTCAACTTGTAAAATAGCCATAGAATCTTCAGTATCACGGCCTTTTTCATCGTCTAAACGAATGACGAGTGGGTCACCATAAAGTCTATTACCATCAGCATCTTCTGTGTAAGCAAAACGTGGAGCAGTTACCATAGATTCACGTGTTACTGAGCCAGTACGCGCTAAGGCACGTAAGGTGGTATTTTCGCTGACATCATATTCATATTGTAGGGTAATTGATTGCGCAACAATGTCTTCGTAATCACGGTTTACATTGCCGTAGAAGTTGTTGAAATCAACATCTGGCTCACCTGAGATTAAACCATCAGCAAGTTGGCGATCATCATAAGCGGCATAGTTTGGCACCCAAGGTAGGCCATAATCAGGTAAGTTATCTTGTTTTTGATATTCAGCTTTAACACTGAAACGTGAGTTAGTGTCAATGCCAGTTGCAAACGCTAAGGCAATCGCCATTTTTGAGTTTTCAACCGCATCACGGCCAGCAACTTCACCATCGTCAGCAACGAGGTTAATACGTACTGCGCTAGTGTCGCCAACAATAATGTTGCTATCTACTTGACCACGGTAATCGTTCTCAGTGCCTAAACGTAAACTCACATCGGTAAAGCTGTCTAAAACAGCTGATTTGGTGTTCATGTTGATGCTACCACCAGCAGCACCACGACCCGTAACGGCAGAGCCAGGGCCTTTTGATACTTCAATTGATTCAGTATTATAAGTATCTCGGGTATAACCCGCAATATCTCGAATACCATCAATACTGATGCTGTTTTTTGAATTAAAACCACGAATATACATACTATCACCTGTTGGATCTCCACCTTCACCAGCGGCCATAGAAATACCAGGAACATTGCGTAATGCATCGGCAAGGCTATCAATACCACGGTCTTGCATTACGGCTTGCGAAATGATTGAAATGGTTTTTGGCGTATCAACTAACGGTTGCGTGAATTTATAGGAACTCGACTTGTCAATTTTATAGCTGTCTTCATCAGTAGATGTAACATGGGCAGTGGCTAGCTCTTTAATCTCTTCTGCCTGAGCGCTCACAAATGGAATTGCTGCGGTGATTGCTATCGCTAATGCACTGGGTTTTATATTGGCTAGGCATGATAAGTTAGTTTTGGTTGTCATATTCTTCCCTTTTTTTAATGTTATGAATATTATTAGTGTTACTATTCTTGATAAATCACTACGTTGGCGATTTATAGAAATGCTTGTCTATAGCGTAATAAATAGTGTCAAAAGTAAGCCCATTTAGACAAAACACCGCTTTAGCGGAAATGGTATAAAACGACCTCAATCGTTCTTTTTCTATTTAAATTAATGGTCAATTTTTTGATGCTTACACTATATTCGTGAGCAGTATATTGATCTAAAATAAGAAATGCAAATAAAAATGATTCTCATTTGGTTTTGTGGGTGTTTTTATGGTCACAATAGTCATTTTATTCAGTTTGTGATTTTGGTGCGTAGGACGAATACTTCAGAGTAAGCGCTTGATTGATTTATACTGGGATGTAGAATATTAGCGTAACGCAGGAGATGTTGCTGAGTCATCGGCAGTGACTCAGTCATCTTTTTCCTGCTAGACTAGCTGTGATGATTTTAATAAAATCATCACTTAAACCATCGTGAAGCGGGTGAAAATCTTCCCTGTCATTGCCTAAATTATACTGAAACCACTCCAGCGTTATTAACGAATTTCTTTACGGTATTCCATTAGATTTGATTGTTATTCATACGATCTAGTAAGTTGATATTTTGCACTAAATCTTGTCTAGTTGGGTTGAGTTTCAACGCTTTTCTTAGCATGATAGCCGCTTGTTGATAATTTTTAAGCTCGATATACACTTGTGCATGGCTGACATAAGCACGCTCAGCAAAACTGGGTAAACTTGCGACTCTAACAAATAATAATTGTGCTTGAGTATAATCTTTATATTTTTGATAATGTTCAGCTAATGCCATTAAGGTTTGGCCATTGGTTGGTGCTAATTGGATGGCCTCTTCGAGTAACTGCGTTATTTCTTGTTTATTCTTACCCGGTAACTTGGCGGTATGAAGTTTTAATTGACTCTGCTGTAGCGCGGTTAATTTCTTAGTGAATTTTTCACTGTGTTTTAATAATAATTTTGCTTCTGACCAGTGCTTTTCATAGACCAGCCAAGCAATTACCGCTTCTATTGCGTTGAAATGTTCAGTGTTTTTATCTGTGTAAAGGGTGTTTTTTTGCTGCCACTGAGTTAATAATTCTGTCATTAGATCTGCTGCGCGACTAACACTGCCATAATTAAGGTGTAATTGTGCCGTGGCAATTAAGTTGTCTGCATCGTTATTACCTAATCTAATGGCCATTTCCATACTGGTTAAAGCATCAAGGGGCTTATTGTCATTAAGTGATATTCTGCTGCGTTGTAACCATAAGCTGATGTCGTTGGGTTTTTTTTGCAACATTTCATTAATCATGGCATTGGCTGCATGGTTATCATTGGCCGTAATCAAACTATAAAGTAGACCTTGTTGCCATTGTTTATTATCGGGATCGAGTAATAATGCTTGCCCATAAGCGGCAATAGCCGACCATGGCGTACTCAGCTGTAAATTAATATAAGCTAAATAACCGAACAGTTGTGCATCACCTTCACCTAAGGTGATCGTCTTAACCAAGTGCTCACGTGCTTGTTGGTATTTTTCTTGTTTTATATAAATGACGGCTAAGCTTTTATGGGCGCGAATAAAGTCTGGCAGCAAGTTAATTGCTGCTATAAAGCTCTGTTTTGCTTTTTCATCTTGTGCGAGTGATAAATGAATCTGTCCTTTAACTTGTAGTAATGCAGGGCTTAAGGTCAGTATGGGCTCAGGTTCATAATCTTCATGTTGAGCTAACTCAATGGCGTTTAATGCGCCTTTATAATCTTTTTTATCTAACAGTGGACGTAATGTTAGTGCTAGATTTTGTTCCTTAGGTAATAACTTGGCATCACGTTGAGATAATGGCTCGTTACCCGTAGTCATTATCCATACCGGTGGTAGCTGTTTTATTTTGATCTTGTTTATCTTTATTGGTTTTTTAATAGGCTGTCTGTGTTGCTCAAAACCCGCTAGGCTTGTGTGGCTAATGAAGACCATTGAAAGTAACAATAATGGACGTGTTATTGTTGTGATAACAGTGGGAATAAGATTAAACATTATATTTTTTTAAACTCTACAGGCCAGATAAATCGAGCGCGCACGGGTTGGTTATTTTTAGTCGGCACAGAGAAACGAGAAGTGCGAATGATTTTTTTAATCGCATCAAGTAACTCTTTGTAAGGCATTACTTTAATGCCAATCAGGGTAATACTGCCTTGTTCATCAATAAAAACATCAAGGGAAACGTTCGCTTTGGTTATACCTCTACGGACTAAACTGCGAGGGAAAACAGTTTTAAGTTTGGTTAATAGCACAGGTACACTATCGAGTTCACCTAAACCAAAGGCTTGCCAATCTATAGCCAAGTCTAAGTTTAAGTCATGGGTTTGATGACTAAATTCAGGTGGCGATAACATCGGCATTAACGGTTGCTTAATTTTTAAGTCGGTAATGGTTAATGAGGGGCCTGTGCCCGAAGCATTTAGGTCGATAGACAGCTGCGTTTGTGGTGTTTTTCTGGTTACGGGCTTAGGTGGAGGAGGTGGCGGTGTGTATGCTTGGGTCACTTTACGTACCATAACCTTTGGCTCGTATTCTGCAGCAAACCAATTAGTGGCTAATACGCCTAAGAGCGCCATTAGCATTAAAGCAATACTGCTGATAAAGGCGAATATATGGTATCGGTTAAGTTTTTTTATCATAGTGTTGTCGCAATACTTACCGAGAGTGCACCCGCTAACTTAGCTTCGTCGATGACCTCAACTAAGAGCTCTGTCATGACCTGTTTATCAGCTTGAATAACGACCGCTCTTTTTCGCACTTGTAATAATTGTTCTATGGTATTACGGACACCAGCAACTCCAATGGAAGTGCTGTCATAAACCACATCGCCTTTATCGGTAATGGCTATCATAATAACGGTGTTTTCAAGCCGTTTTGCAGATACCGCTTGGGGCTTTTCTACTTCAACACCGGTTTCTTTAACAAACACCGAGGTAACAATAAAAAATATCAGTAAAATAAAGACCACATCGAGTAGCGGGGATAAATCGATACCACTATGGGATTGTTCTAATCTTTGCTTTAAATTAGCACGCATTGCTTGTTCCATTTAATGAACGTTGTACTGAGGCCTTACCTTGCATAAAGTGCATAAGTCGCTTAGTTTGCATAATTAGCCTCCAGCATGACTTGTTTAACAAGTAAGTGTTTGATATGTCCTAATAATAACCAAGCAGGAATTGCTATCACTAAGCCTAATTGGGTCGTCCACAATGCATCAGCGATACCTTGGCTTAAGGTACTGGCTTGATCTAAACTTTCACCTAATGACATAGCGTGAAAAGTATCTAACAAACCACTGATGGTACCGAGCAAGCCTAATAAGGGTAAAGCCCCGATAAAAATTTCAGTGGAATGAAGCCATGAAGCATTGTTAAGTTGATAATCGCCACAATAAAAACGAATAATGTAATAGGTAAGCAATTGATAGCAAAAAAAACCTAGGGCTAAAATGCTCCATACCACTGTGTTATCAAAAGAATAAAAAGACATGGTTATTTCTCGTTAGTTAGCTGACTTAAGTGCACACCACAAGACTCTAATTCACCATAATAGGTTTTTACGCGTCGAGATAATAAGGCATGCAGTAAAAGGGCAGGGATAGCAACCACTAAACCTAGTTCTGTGGTGACAAGTGCTTGCGAAATGCCACCAGAGACAGCAGCAGGGTCGCCAGCGCCAAAGAGTGTCATTAATTTAAAGGTTTCTATCATGCCACTTACCGTACCTAGCAGGCCGAGTAATGGCGATACCGCAGCCGTAATGGCGATTGCACCGAGCCAATAGTCAAGACGGTGTTTACTGTTGAGTAAGCTGGCGAATAATCTATCATCACGTTTAGCTCCCACTTCACTATTAAGAGCGATATCAATGAGTTTTGCTTGCATGCCTTTCGCTTGCGTAAACAGCGTTTGTTGGGCATCGGTTTTATCTTTGTTTTTAGTGATTTTTTCTAATTGCGCAAAACGCTCACTAAAGGCCGGAATAAGCGTTGGTAAACGCCAAAATTGTATGGCTTTAAATAAACCTATAATCATAGCAAAAACACCAAAAGCGATGATGGGGAAAATCCAAATCCCCCCTTTGCCAATATGGTCAATAATGGTCTCTTTTTGGCCATAGATTTTAAAGGCACGTGTTAAGGTGGGATCAAGTGAGATAATTCCTGAGTTGGTGTTCAGTAACTCTTTTAAAGAGCTGCCTTCTTCTTCTGCTAAGGTGAGTTTAGCTTTGAATAAGATCGAGCCATTTTCTGCGTTGGCGCCTTCAACTAGGCTAACAAAACCAGCACTCTGTGCTTCTTGAGCTACATACCAGCTAACGGGGCCTATTGTTAATACTTTGGCTGGATGTAATTCACCACTCGCTAAAACAACTTTTTCATCGTGCCAACGAGGAAATATACTGTCTTCAATGTGTGCAATATAATCAGATAACCAGTTAAGTTTTTGCTTCGAGGATGTTTTTGAAGAAAATGGCGTGCGGGCAATATTGTGGTTAAAGCGACTGAGAATGTTTTGTTGATACTGATGTTGTTCACTCCACGTTTTTAAACGTGATTGTAATTGTTGTAAGCTTAACGTTTTTTCATCTTGCAAGCGTTGAGATACTGCGGCCTGCTCACGTAACTGGGCAACCTTTCGTTCTTGATCTCTTACTTCTGTTGCTAATTGATTACGTGATTTAGTTAAACTTTTTTGGCTAGTATTGAGTTTTTTTTGTGCCTCTTTAATATCACTGAGTAGCTCAGTAACAATTTTATTATCCTTTGTTGTCGTATTGTTGGCGTAGCTTAATGGCGTAAAACTGACTAATAAGAGGGAAATTATAATTAACTTAAACATTAATGAGTACCTGCTAATGAAATAGGTAACTGAACGAAGTTCGCTTCTACTTTACGTTCCATCATGGCGATGGCATTTAATACGGTTTCACCGTCAACTGTTTCATCTGCCAACCACTGCCAGCCGATGTCGCTTGGCTGTCCACGACCAACTAAGCTGCCATCAAGTGACACATACCAAGCTTGCGAGAGGCCAAGATAAACTTGATGTACCATCATTTCTTTATCACCCGACTTGGTCGGTAATACCAAAGCTGATTGCACATGACTAATACGATTTTGGTAATCGTTAAGCTGCTCTAGTAGTTCTAATAAGGTATTTAGACGTTGGGTAGTGTCGGCATTTTGAAATTCAGATTCCGCTAGCTTACTCCGCCATGATTTTTGTACTGGTGGCGGTAATTTGTTTTGTAGTTCACTCACAAACTGATAATACCTTACTAATGACGATTCTAATTGACCTTCAGCTGCTTCCATATCATTTTGGGAGGATATCAATTGGGCCCGTTTTTTTTCTACATCGGTATCATTAACACGGGCAGTTTTTAAATTTTTCTCAAGTTGCGTTTGCTCTTGTTTTAGCAGTACTAATCTTTGCTCTAATAAAGGTTTTTGCTGATGCCAGTCATTAATCATAGCGTTGCGTTGTTGCTCGATAGATAGCCATTCTTTAATTAAGTTATCGGTTTGTCTTATTATATTGGCCTGAGCAATAGCGCCACAGGTAAGTAACCATGTTATTAAAGCCACTTTTATTGTCTTTACAATAGTTACGCTATTATTTTGTCTTGTAATGTATGAAGGGGAAATTAACTTATTCATTGATTTTTCTACGGTATATTTGGTTAGTATTAATCATGCCGTAATGATAATGAATATCGTTTGTATTTACAAGTATTTTACTTCATGACAATAGAATTTGTCGTTATTTATAACAACTTTCATTGTAAATAAAAAAATATTATCGTTACCCATTATGATGCCTATTTCAGAGTACTTGAGCGACTTTAATTTAAGGTGTTTTGATGACGTAATGGTATTCAGGAGGGGGTGAACAGGAAGAATGTGTCCAAATGAACTTCTCATCGTTAACAAGGTGAATCATTATAAATGACTTTTTTTCTTTAAATTGTTGCTATAGCGGTTTAATCATTGACACTGAAAAGCAGGAGCAAGGCAGAAACCCCATGAAGATCCTTAATGCAGTGATTAATGGGTACAAAAAAAGCGCTAAATATAGCGCTTTAAATTGAAATAATTTAGTGATTAACACGTATTACGTGCTGGTGATTTTTACCGTGAGTGATGTATAAAGCCAAGCCAGTAAAAACTACCCTCCCACTAGGTTATCCATTGTTGTTGGATGTAGGTTCCATCCCATGTTCTAATGAATTTTTTAAGAGATAAGAATAAATCTTTGAGGTTTTTATTTTCTTGAGAATAAATTGGTTGCGGGAGCAGGATTTGAACCTACGACCTTCGGGTTATGAGCCCGACGAGCTACCAGGCTGCTCCATCCCGCGTCCGAATGACCTACAGTAAGTAGGAAAGCCAAGTTGTTTTAATTCAAACTTAAGAATTGGT
>JBAHZW010000064.1:0-41032 GCA_037132835.1 Colwellia sp.
AAGATAAAATGGAATTATTATTGAGTGATGAAGCGAAGCTTGTTCAAATGGGAATTTCAGGACGTCAACGTGTTGAAGCGCTTTATGCTGTTGAGCGAGAAGCAACAGAGCTAACCACATTCCTGAAAACACTTGCGTAAAGCCATTAGGTAAAATAATACACATTCTATTCACTTTCTTCCCACTCACCGTATGTTGTGGCTTCCTATGCTTTTGCAGTACCTTCTTGAAAGAAAAATGCGCTAGTCGCAAATAAGACCTCATTATTGCAAACTCGGTATTGTAGGGGTTGTTGATCTTTCGCGGTTAAATTTTGTTCGAGCTAAAAGCGTTTTATTCGCGGCGAGTCGCGTGTAGCCTAGTCATTCTACGCAAACACGACTCAACAATGAAAAAAACGCGTTTAGCCGAATCTTTCAGACAGCGTTTGTTGGTCATTTTTATGGCGTTATCACCTTTTTATGTGGAATAACCACATTACAAAGGCTCTGCCTTGTATAAATACCCAACAATTCGCTGCAAAAAAATCTCGAAAGATCAACAGCCCCTAATATTTTTACTGGCGCTTAGTGATTACCTTCTACTGGTTTAAGCTTAATTACTTTTGAGTTAACCTTGTTTTTGATAAAGTTCTTGTTATAGTTTTTGTTGGTTGTCTTGTCATTTCACGGTAAAATACAATCTCATCAATATAAAATAGTAAAAGTAAGAAGGTTAACGTAAATATTGTTAGTTTCTTATCAATGCACAGTTGTGTAATTTAAATACTAGAGTAATCAAAACTAATGGTACCACCTGAACATATAAACGCCTCACCTATTCTTTCAGACTCAAAAAATCCAATAACACAAGGAAGCTTCAAGCGGCTAGTTAGTTACGCTAAACCTTATAAACTGGGTTTTATCGCTGCGATTATTGGCATGCTCAGTTATGCTGCTATTGATGTTTATTTTTTATCAAAGTTACAACCCCTTGTTGATGAAGGTTTAGCGGGTGTTAATGATAACTTTATGAAATGGGCACCCTTATTTATTATTACCGCCTTTATCATTCGCGGCATTGCACACTTTATCGCCAATTATTGCTTGTCGTGGGTGGGTAATAATGTTGTTGCGGATCTAAGGCAAGAGCTGTTTGAGCATATTATGTCGATGCCGGTGGCTTTTCATGATAAAGAATCAACAGGTAAACTGATTTCCAAAATCATCTTTGATACCGAACAAGTTTTAAATTCAGTCAGTAAATCAATTCTCACTATGATCCAACAAAGTGCTTTTGTACTTGGTTTGTTGGGCTTAATGTTTTATATGAGCTGGCAATTATCATTTATATTTTTATTAATCACGCCAATTATTGCCGTCATTGTTCGTGTGGTATCTAAACGTTTTAGAAAAGTCAGTAAAAATATTCAAGGCGCTATGGGCGAAGTGACTACTGCGGTAGAGCAAACTTTTAATGGTCATAAAGTGGTATTAACCTTTGATGGTCAACAACGTGAATTTGATCGTTTTGCTAAAATCAACAAACATAATCGCCAACAACGTATGAAGATGCAGGCGACAAAGTCTGCCAGTGTGCCTATTATTCAAGTGATAGCCTCATTTTCCTTAGCGTTTGTTTTTTATGCTATTACTTCAGAAGAACTGCGTGATAGCATTTCTCCAGGCACCTTTGTTAGTGTCATTTCTTATATGATTATGTTGCTTAGACCTTTAAAGATGCTTACTAATGTAAACAGCGAACTTCAACAAGGTATGGCTGCCTGTGTCAGTATCTTTTCGGTACTTGATCAGAAAAAAGAAAAAGATACGGGTATCAAAACACTTGTTAAAGCCTCGGGCGCTTTGTCTTTTAATCATGTGACTTTTGCCTATGAAAATACCAGTAAAAACACCGATAATAAAAAAGCCATTAAATTTGCCTTAACAGATGTTAATTTTGATCTAGCCCCAGGGGAAACCCTCGCATTAGTTGGGCGTTCAGGTAGCGGTAAGTCAACCGCGAGTTCATTATTACTCCGTTTTTATGATGTGACCAGTGGCGAAATATTAATAGACAATACTAATATTGAGGCGTTTAAATTAAAGGATTTACGCAAGCAATTTTCCTATGTTTCTCAGGAGGTTATGCTTTTTAACGATACCTTAGCTAATAATATAGCCTATGGTAAACCGGATGCCAGTGAAGAGGAAATAATTGCCGCAGCAAAAAGTGCACATGTGATGGAGTTTGCCGAGAAAATGGAGCAAGGCCTTGCAAGCAATATTGGTGAAAATGGCGCTTTACTCTCTGGGGGGCAACGACAACGAGTTGCTATTGCTCGAGCACTTTTATGTGATGCGCCATTCTTGATTTTAGATGAAGCGACCAGTGCATTAGATACCGAATCTGAGCGCCATATCCAAGATGCTTTACAAACCTTACAGCAAAATCGTACTTCCATAGTTATAGCCCATCGTTTATCTACTATTGAAAAGGCAGATAAAATTATTGTTATGGAGCAAGGGATAATTATTGAGCAGGGCAATCACCAAAGTTTACTTGCCAAGCGGGGCGCTTATGCACAGTTGCATAGTGTTCAGTTTAATTAGAGTGTTTTTTTATGCGCTTAATTGAAAAAGTATGGTTCAACCGTCACCCGGCTAAGTGGCTGATCGTGCCAATATTATTACCACTCTCAGCACTTTTTTGGTTAATCAGTACTTTAAGACGCCTTAGCTTTAACTTAGGGATAACAAAGTCATTTAAGTTGACTAAGCCCGTTATTGTTGTGGGTAATATTGGTGTTGGCGGTAATGGTAAAACACCGATAGTTATTTATCTGGT
The DNA here is from genome assembly GCA_037132835.1 of Colwellia sp. Lineage (GTDB taxonomy): Bacteria > Pseudomonadota > Gammaproteobacteria > Enterobacterales > Alteromonadaceae > Colwellia. The sequence goes on from JBAHZW010000064.1 coordinate 2,827, forward strand.
TGAGTTAACTCGCTCATTAGGTTTAACCCCCGGTGTGATTTCTCGTGGCTATGGAGGCAGTGCGCCGCACTATCCTTATTTACTTGATGAGCGCTCTAGTGCCGCAGAGGCTGGTGATGAGCCCATGCTCATTCAACAACGTTGCCAAGTGCCGGTTGCTGTCGGCAGTGATCGTATAGCGAGTTCCAAAGTACTCATTAGCCAAGGTTGCGATATCATTATCAGTGATGATGGTTTACAGCATTATCGTTTACAACGTGACTTAGAGTTTATTGTCGTTGATGGTAAGCGATTGTTCGGTAATGGTTTTTTGTTACCTGCAGGTCCTTTAAGAGAAGGGGGATGGCGTTTATCAACCAGTGATTTAGTTATTTATAATGGTATGGGCAGCCAGAGTAAACCGTTGCAAGCTCATTACAAGCCACGAGTCACTGATTCAAAAAGCCTAGCACCTTGTTTACAAATGACTTTAGTCGCGAGCAAAGTTTGCAATTTATATACAGGGGAGTGGTTGAGCTTAGCTGATTTTATTACGGTCAATTCAGCCGTTAATGCGATTGCTGGCATCGGCGCCCCACAACGATTTTTTGATACTTTAGCCGCAAATCAATTAACGATAATTACCAAGCAAAGCTTTGTTGATCATCATGCTTTTTCTCTTGATGATTTTAGTGATTTTGATGATACTATACCGTTATTAATGACAGAGAAAGATGCCGTTAAATGTCAGCATTTTTGTCAACGCAATTGGTGGTATTTACCCGTTGATGTTGATTTTAGTGCCGATGAGAAACAAATAATAACTGACAAAATTCAAGCGGCTATACAGCTAAAAAGTACAGTTAGTAAGTAGGAATGAACACATAATTAATGGCATTGGTATAAGCATAGAAGATGCATTAAATTGACAAATCAACCAGAGAGAAGTTCACATGGCTTTTAATACAAAATTAATGGAAATCCTTGCCTGCCCAGTATGTAAAGGTAAGCTAGATTATGACAAAGAAGCGAAAGAACTGATTTGTCATTTTGATCGACTGGCATATCGTATAGAGAAAGATATCCCCGTATTACTCGAAGGAGAAGCGCGAGCATTAAATGCTAGCCAAACGTCTGAACAAGGTAGTTAATATGTCGGCTAGTGATCATTCATTAAAAATCCCGTCTTTAATAAACAACACTGAATTTGTTGTTGTTATTCCTGCGAGATATCAATCATCACGATTACCAGGCAAGGTGTTAGCTGATATTCAGGGTAAACCAATGATCCAATGGGTGGTTGAAAAAGCACAATTAAGTGGTGCTCGCCAAGTGATTGTTGCCACTGACAACGATGACGTTGCTGCCGTGGTAACAAGCTTTGGCGGTGAGGTGTGTAAAACCCGTAGCGATCATCAATCAGGTACCGAACGCCTTGCGGAAGTCATGCAGCAATACCAATTCAGTGACGATGAAATTATTGTCAATGTACAAGGTGATGAACCCTTTATTCCACCGGTGAATATTGCACAAGTGGCAAATAACTTAGCAAATCAGCAAAAAAATCGTGATGTAGCTCGCATGTCAACACTGGCTATTAATATCAATAGTGTCGACGAAGCTTTTAATCCTAATGCCGTCAAAGTGATACTTGATAAAGATGGCTATGCTTTATATTTTTCAAGAGCCACGATCCCTTACGACAGAAAACGTTTTTTAAATGCGGATTCTAATACACAAGAAAATATCCAAGCAATAGGTGATTTTTATTTAAGGCATGTGGGTATTTATGCTTACCGCGCTGGCTTTATTAAGGACTATGTTAATTGGCCAACAAGTGAATTAGAGCAAGTAGAGGCGCTTGAACAATTAAGAGTGTTGTATCAAGGGGAAAAAATTCACGTAGCGGTTGCTAATAGTCATGTACCCGTTGAAGGTGTTGATACCCCAGATGACTTAGCAAAAGCAAGAGCGTATGCCGCTAGTCTCGACTAATACTTATTATTTCATGCCTATGTCGTTTACTCAGGAACTCCTTGTAAGCGTCATCTTCGAAGTCTCTAATCGAAGAACCATTGTTCTTTAGAGACTGGAACCCCGGTTAAAACACCACGGGGATGACGATACGGGCCAAGTGCATAGGCATGTAATATTCTAATTTCAATGAGGCAGATAACTACCACAAAGGCCACAGAGACGCTGTGTTCTCTGTGGTAAATTGCTTTACGGTTCCTTGGTTCTTTATGCTAGCGGTTTGCTAAAGCCCGTTCATCGTGGGTGTTTTGTAAGAAACTTGCACATAAATCGACTAAGCTATGAAGAGTCATTGGCAATTGCTCAATATCAATGGCATCAATTAAATTTTTCACTTCTAGGCCTAGTTCAGTATCGCCTTCAATTTTTAAACGACGTTGAAAAAAGAGCGTGTCGGGGTCTTGCTTTCGACCGGCAATAAGTATCAAGTCATCACCATTCGCACTAAAGCTTACCTCTTCAATAATATTGTCTTTACTTGATGCCATAATTAATTGATTTTTATCAAAACTTAGCCACCAGTTTACTTGCAAGTCGGTAATTGAAATCTTTAACCATTTACCTTGTAAAAACTCAAAGTCACCGTCGATAATAGCGTCCTTGAAAATAGTATTTAAGGCGGAAAGTAGTAATGATTTTTGTGCACTAAAAGGGAGAATATGCAAACTTGGCTGTAGTATTTTTGGAGCTAACTTTATTAAGTTTTCCTTCAGTTTTAAGGGCAGTTTTTTCTCGAACTTTAACAAACAAGGAACAATATTTACCGCTAAGGGTAATAAAGCAGGGGCTTTTAGCACTTTTTTTTACTCTGATAAAATATATTAGGGTATCTCGATTCTATCAAGGCTTTAAAAAGAAATTAATATCGCAGATCAAGTTTTCTTTAATACACATCAATAAATAATAAGGTATTACAACATACACTGGGGGCAATTATCACTGATAACAAAGAGGAGACAGAGTGGAATTACTTTGTCCTGCAGGAAATTTACCCGCGTTAAAAACAGCAATAGATCATGGCGCGGATGCGGTTTATATCGGTTTAAAAGATGATACCAATGCCCGTCATTTTGCCGGTCTGAATTTTAATGATGGTAAACTAGCAAAAGCGGCTGATTATGTACATGATCGGGGGAAGAAGCTTCATGTCGCGATTAACACCTTTGCCCATGCGGGTGCTGAAAGTCGTTGGAAAAAAGCCGTTGATAATGCTGTTGCCATAGGCGCAGATGCTTTGATCATTGCTGACTTGGGGGTACTTGATTACGCTGCGACAAAATATCCCGAGGTTGAACGTCATGTCTCTGTGCAGGCCTCAACAACCAATCTTGAAGCGATTAAGTTCTTTAAAAATAATTTTGAGGTGAGCCGAGTTGTTTTACCACGGGTTTTGTCAGTTCAACAAGTGAGACAATTGGCTAAAAATAGCCCTGTGCCACTCGAAGTGTTCGCCTTTGGCAGCTTATGTATTATGGCCGAAGGGCGTTGTTACTTATCTTCCTATATGACTGGAGAGTCGCCTAATACAGTCGGAGCTTGCTCACCCGCTAAATATGTTCGTTGGCAAGAAACTGAGCAGGGCTTAGAGTCTCGTTTGAATAATGTGCTTATCGACAGGTATCAAGCGGATGAAAATGCAGGTTATCCAACATTATGTAAAGGTCGTTTTGAAGTAGACAATAATATTTATCATGCCTTAGAAGAGCCAACGAGTCTTAATACCCTTGAGCTTATTCCTGAGCTTATTAAAATGGGCATAGTGTCGGTGAAAATTGAAGGTCGACAACGGAGTCCTGCTTATGTCGAACAAGTGGCTAAAACATGGCGCATGGCATTAGACCGATATGAGCAACAACCAGAAAAATTTGCTGTTGAAGACGTCTGGATGAGTACCTTAGCAAACTTATCAGAAGGATCACAAACAACCTTGGGTGCCTATCACCGAAAGTGGCAATAATTGTCACACAACTTGACGCTATACCGTCCAATTTATTTGTCTAAAGTACTCATAGACTAAGATCAATGCTGTGCTTTTACGCAAAATTGAAATATACCGTTTAAAGCTGAAGACCAATAAAATGCGTGATAGCAATAAAATTTAGGAACAGTATGAAATTCTCTTTAGGGCCTAGTGTGTTCTTTTGGCCGAAAAACGACGTGTTAGACTTCTATCAACAAGCAAAAAAATCCAGCGCAGATATTATTTATTTGGGTGAAACAGTTTGTTCAAAAAGGCGTGAACTTAAAGCTAAAGACTGGCTTGGCCTCGCGCAAGAGGTTGCTAAGGACACCAATAAACAAGTGGTGATATCGACCATGACCTTATTAGAGTCTCCGGCTGAAATTCAAGTGTTAAAGCGCCTTTGTGCGAATGGTGAATTTCTCGTTGAAGCAAATGATTTAAGTGCAGTGCAAATTATGCATGATCTTAAAATGCCCTTTGTCGCAGGACCTGCCATTAACTGTTATAACTTATCAACGCTTAAAGTCTTATTAAAGCAAGGTATGAGTCGTTGGTTAATGCCCGTTGAACTCAGCGGTGATTGGTTAAGGATATTACTCAATGAAGCGAGTGATGCGGGCATTCGAGATCAATTTGAGTGTGAGGTTTTTTCTTGGGGATATTTACCTTTAGCTTATTCAGCACGTTGTTTTACCGCGCGCTCTGAAGATAAGGCTAAAGATGATTGTCAGTATTGCTGTATTAAGTATCCGCAAGGTCGAATGATGAACAGCCGTGAAGGCGAAAAAGTTTTTGTGCTTAATGGTATTCAAACTTTGTCGGGTTATCAGTATAATCTCATCAATGAAATGCCAATCCTTAAAGAAATGGGGGTTGATATAGCCCGCATTAGTGCAGATAGCACAGACGCCTTTAATCAGCTTGATAACTTTAGAGAGCAACTCGTTCAACCTTTGAAAAAGGTGCTTGATGGTGTGGTTGAATGCAATGGTTTTTGGCATAAAATTGCAGGCATGTCCGTGGGTTAATAAAAATTACCGTCCTAAAATTAAATGAGAGCGTTATCTATGTATACCTTAAACTTGAATCAAATGACTCAACAAGAGTTTCTTGATGAATACTGGCAAAAAAAACCGGTAGTAATTCGACAAGGTTTTAAAAACTTTGTTGACCCTATTGCCGCCGATGAAGTGGCAGGGCTTGCCATGGAAGAGCAAGTGGAGTCTCGTTTGGTTCATAAAAAAGACGGGCAATGGCAAGCCTCTTTTGGCCCCTTTGAAAGTTATGAACACTTGGGCAGCGAAAACTGGTCTTTAGTGGTGCAAGCCCTTGATAACTTCTCTGAAGAAGCGGCTGAAATAATTGAAGCTTTTCGTTTCCTTCCTCATTGGCGTTTAGACGATTTAATGGCAAGTTTTGCAACCCCAGGTGGCAGTGTTGGTCCTCATATTGATAACTACGATGTCTTTATCTGTCAAGGATCAGGTAAGCGCCGCTGGCGAGTGGGTTCACGTGGAGAGCACGTAGAATTTGCTGCTCATGAAGCGTTATTACACGTTGAACCGTTTGACGCTATTATTGATGAAGAGCTAGAAGCGGGTGATATTGTGTATATTCCCCCGGGCTTTCCACATGAAGGTATAACTCTGGAAACATCGATGAGTTTTTCGGTTGGTTTTAGAGCCAATTCAGCCGTGAGTGTGTTAAGTGCATTCGCGGATCATTTAATTGATACCGAGCAAGGCACGCAATTGCTTGAAGACCCAAATAGACAAGTTGTGAGTAACAGTGGTGAAGTGAGTAACCAAGATTACGCCAGCATTAAATCGCAATTACAGCACTTACTTGATGATGAAAAGAGCTTTAAAGCGTTTACGGGCCAGTTTTTAACGGCAGCTAAGCATGAGTTAGATCTTTTATTGCCTGATGAAGCCTTTGAGCTGTCTGAAGTGGCTAACTTACTGCATAGCCATGCCATTAAACGTTTAGGCGGCTTACGGGCTTTTTATTTTGAAGATACAATTACCCAAGGCTTATGTTATATCAATGGTAGTGAATTAGCCTTCTCTACTGAAATTGCTGATGGCGTTAAATTGCTTTGCGATAAGGTGATGTTATTACCTGATGATCTGGGTGCGTGGAGTCATCATGCTAGCTTTGTTGAACTAGTGACAGAGTTACTTAACCAAGGTTATTGGTATTTATCCGAAGTAGAATAATGGTAGTTGCTACTGTTTAGTTAAACAAGTATAACTAGCCGAAAGTTATTACTTGTTATCACTCAATGGCGATAAAATCGCCTCACTTGCTCATTAAAATAGCCAATACTGATTATGCGTCTGGATAAATTTATTTGTAAAAGCACTGAACTCACTCGCACTGAAGCCAAGAAAGTACTTAAAAGTGGCGAAGTACGGGTAAATGGTGAAGTCGCTAAAAATGCAGCCATGCAGGTGCATGAAAATAATATGATTACCATCGATAGACAGCAACTTATCGCACGTGGATCACGCTATTATATTTTACATAAAGTGGTCGATACTCTTTGCTCAAATGTGGATGAAGTTTACCCGTCGGTATTAAATTTTATTGAGGTGGATAAAGCCTTTGATTTGCATATCGCCGGACGACTCGATGTTGATACCACAGGTTTAGTGTTAATCACAGACGATGGCCGTTGGTCACATAATGTTATTTCACCGAAAAAAAAATGCCAAAAAATCTACCGAGTCTGGTTACGCAATGAAATTGATGATGAGTGCTTGTCGGCGTTAGTCGAGAAGTTTAAGGAAGGACTACCACTGCAAGGTGAAGATTCACTTACTCGCCCCGCCCTATTAATACGTGTTGAAGAAGAGGATTTAGTTGATGAGCAATCTTTTCGCAGCGAAGTATTATTGACCATTACCGAAGGTAAATATCATCAGGTAAAACGTATGTTTGCCGCGGTAGGTAATCGAGTTATCGGTTTACATCGAGAACAGATAGGACAAATAGAACTAGGTGAATTGGCACCGGGTGAGTGGCGTGCGTTAACAGCAGGCGAGATAGCTTTATTTTTATAGCGTATACCCGTAACCATTAAGCACTCTGAAACAGACCTCTTGATTGTTAACGGGTATAACAAGGCAAATCAATCATTGTCTCCTTTACGACAAAGCGGACAAAAATGGGGGGTGACCATTTTTATATTTTAATTATAAATAATAAAAACAACAGCTTGTTGTTTGTTTGTTTCTGGCACCATTACTGCAAAACACCTAAGTAAGTGGTGTGTTCATCACGTGAATTACTTCACTTTATGGAGTAATGCCAATCATTCTAGGAGCATAATTATGAGTAAAATAGGCATATTTTTCGGAACCGATACCGGCAACACACGTAAAGTTGCTAAGATGATCCACAAAGAGTTAGGTGAAGATCTTGCAGACAAACCCCTTAATATTAATCGTGTCGATGCTGATACGATCGCTGGCTATGACATGCTCATATTGGGTACCCCGACTTATGGTGACGGTGAACTACCGGGCTTAAGTGCTGAGTGTCAAACGGAAAGTTGGGAAGAGTTTATGCCTAACTTTGATGACATGGATTTAGCAGGTAAAAAAGTTGCCTTGTATGGCTTAGGTGATCAAGTTAATTATCCTAATGAATTTCTAGATGCTATGGGTGAGTTATTTGATGCGGTAATGGATGCTGGCGCTGATATTTGTGGTGGCTGGCCTACCGATGGTTATGAATATGAATCTTCTGCGGCAGAAGAAGAAGACGTTTTTGTCGGACTCGCGTTAGATAACGATAATCAAAATCAATTAACAGCAGAGCGTATCTCTACCTGGGTAGCACAGGTTAAAGGTGAGTTCGGGCTATAAAGCAGGGTATATAATGCCATGCTGAATAAAGAAGTAGTCACTTCTTTATTCACTTGGTAATACTTGGCAGCGGCTCCTACGCTGCCTGAATTATCCGTCCTCCGCACAACCAGTTCACCAACATAATGAAAATGGTTTTATTTAAATCATTAACACATCAAGCTCTTCACTTTAAGCCAAGAAGTAGTAACGAGCAACCTTTCTTAATTCACGAGAAGTATCCTCTGTCAGTATTGATTACTCAATATTGTTAGGCACTCTCATTCTCTGCAAGTGGAGAGCGTTAATACCATTCATTGTTATATTCATACAAATAGCTCTTTGTTTGTTAGATCACACACAAAGCCCTTACAAAATGTAGGGTTAATAATCTGTTGAAATACACGATTTTAAATATTCTTATATTTATCATTGCGTTACGCTCTTTGTCATCTTTGGCGTGCTTTTCGCAATGAATAACAGTGGGAACCGTCATCGTAATCATCGGAGACAAAAAATTATGGCTATTCGTCAATGTGCAATATACGGAAAGGGTGGTATTGGTAAATCAACAACTACGCAAAATTTAGTTGCTGCTTTAGCTGAAATTGGTAAAAAGATAATGATCATTGGTTGTGATCCTAAAGCGGATTCAACGCGTTTAATTTTACATGCAAAAATGCAAAACTCCGTTATGGAAATGGCTGCTGAAGCTGGCTCTGTAGAAGACATCGAATTAGAAGATGTGTTGTTAACGGGTTACGCGGGAATACGTTGTGTGGAATCTGGTGGTCCAGAGCCAGGTGTTGGTTGTGCGGGTCGTGGTGTAATTACCGCTATCAACTTCTTAGAAGAAGAAGGTGCCTACGAAGACGATTTAGATTTTGTTTTCTATGATGTTTTAGGCGATGTGGTTTGTGGTGGTTTCGCCATGCCAATTCGTGAAAACAAAGCCCAAGAAATTTACATTGTTGTTTCGGGTGAAATGATGGCTATGTATGCCGCCAACAACATTTGTAAAGGTATTTGTAAGTATGCCGCTACGGGTAGTGTTCGCTTAGCAGGATTAATTTGTAACTCACGTGAAACAGATCGTGAAGATGAACTAATCATCGCCTTAGCAGAGAAAATTGGTACCCAAATGATCCACTTTATACCACGTGATAACATCGTGCAACACGCTGAGATCCGTCGTATGACCGTTATTGAGTACAACTCAAAATGTGCTCAAGCCGATGAATATCGTACCTTAGCGAAAAAAATTGTTGCTAACAAAAACTTTGTTATTCCTAAGCCCATCACCATGGACGAGCTTGAAGACTTGTTAATGGAATACGGCATTATGGACGTTGAAGACGAAACAATTATTGGCCAATCCGTTGATGAAGCGGTTGCTTAATAATTATCAATTTTGCTTAAACGAAATGTATGAATGACAGGAGTAAGTTATGTCAAATGACAAAACAGAAATTGAATCAATAATTGAAGAGGTGCTTGAGGTCTATCCCGCGAAAGCGAGAGAAGATCGTGCCAAACATCTAGCAGCAAGTGACTCATCTGCCACTGGCGGCTCATGTGTTACCGCAAACCGTAAATCGTTACCCGGTGTTATGACCGCTCGTGGCTGTGCTTATGCCGGCTCAAAAGGTGTGGTATGGGGTCCCATTAAAGATATGGTGCATATTAGTCATGGTCCTGTGGGCTGTGGTCAATACTCACGTGCGGGTCGTCGTAACTATTATACCGGTGTAACGGGCGTAAATAGTTTCGGTACCATGAACTTCACCTCAGATTTTCAAGAGCGTGACATTGTTTTTGGTGGTGATAAAAAGCTTTCCACTATGATTGACGAAGTTGAAATGTTATTCCCACTAAATAAGGGGATTTCTATTCAATCAGAATGTCCGGTGGGTTTGATTGGTGATGATATTGAAGCGGTAGCAAAAGTTAAAGGTGCAGAAATAGGTAAAACGATTGTACCAGTACGTTGTGAAGGTTTCCGGGGGGTAAGTCAATCACTTGGACACCATATTGCTAACGATACGTTACGCGATCATGTGCTGGATAAAGCGGAAGACAAAGCGTTTGATGGTACCCCTTATGATGTTGCCATTATTGGTGATTACAACATTGGTGGTGATGCTTGGTCTTCGCGTATTTTACTTGAAGAAATGGGTCTTAGAGTTGTTGCTCAGTGGTCTGGTGACGGTACTTTACCCGAGATTGAAAACACAATAAAAGTGAAACTTAACTTAGTGCATTGTTATCGTTCTATGAACTATATCTCTCGCCATATGGAAGAGAAGTACGGTATTCCGTGGATGGAATATAACTTGTTTGGTCCTACTAAGTGTGAGGAGTCTTTACGTAAGATTGCGGCTCACTTTGATGAAAGCATTCAAGAAAAAGCAGAAGCTGTTATTGAGCGTTATAAAGCACAATGGCAACCGATTATTGATAAGTACAAGCCACGTTTAGAAGGCAAAAAAGTCATGTTGTATGTTGGTGGTTTACGCCCTCGTCATGTGATTGGTGCTTATGAAGATTTAGGTATGGAAATTGTCGGTACTGGTTACGAGTTCGGTCATAACGATGACTACACCAAAACCGTTAGCGACGTGAAAGACGCGACCTTAATTTATGATGATCCAAGTGGCTTTGAGCTTGAAGCGTTTGTTGAAAAACTTAAACCGGATCTTATTGGTGCGGGTGTTAAAGAGAAATACATCTATCAAAAAATGGGTATTCCTTTTAGACAAATGCACAGTTGGGATTATTCAGGCCCGTATCACGGTTTTGATGGTTTTGCTATTTTTGCACGCGACATGGACATGACAATTAATAACCCTTGTTGGGATAAATTGATTGCCCCGTGGAATAAGCCAAAAGAAGAAGTATTAGACAAGATCGCTTAATTGTTAATTCGACTAAGTATTAAACAATCAACCCGGAAGTTCACAGATGAGTGGCACGGGAAGGAGATGTTATGAGTCAATCTATTGATAAAATTGATGCAGGTCATTCGTTATTTAAAAAAGACGAATACCAAGAAATGATGAGTAAAAAACGTGAATTATTTGAGGAAGGGCATGATGATGCCAAAATCAAAGAAGTTTTCGAATGGACTACCACCGAAGAATATAAAGAGCTTAACTTTGCTCGTAAAACACTAACCATTAACCCAGCCAAGGCTTGCCAACCATTAGGTTCGGTATTATGTGCCTTAGGTTTTGAAAACACCTTGCCTTATGTGCATGGCTCTCAAGGCTGTGTTTCTTATTTTCGTACTTACTTTAACCGTCACTTCAAAGAACCTGTTGCTTGTGTTTCAGATTCTATGACCGAAGATGCCGCGGTTTTTGGTGGTCAGAAAAACATTAGCGATGGCTTAGAAAATGCTATTGCACTCTACAAACCCGGTATGATCGCCGTTTCAACCACCTGTATGGCTGAAGTTATCGGTGATGATTTAAATGCCTTTATTGGTAATGCCAAGAAAGAAGGCTTTGTACCACAAGAATTCCCCGTGCCATTTGCACACACGCCAAGCTTTGTCGGTAGCCATACCACTGGCTGGGATAATATGTTTGAAGGTATTATCCGCTACTTAACCATTAACGAAATGGAAGGTAAAAAAGTAGGCAGTAACGGTAAAATTAATATTGTCCCAGGCTTTGAAACCTATTTAGGTAACTACCGCGTAATTCATCGCATGATGAAAGAAATGGATGTTGGTTATAGTTTGTTAAGTGACCCATCTGAAGTCTTAGATACGCCTGCCGATGGTGAATACCGTATGTATGCGGGTGGCACAACAATAGATGAAGTTAAAGATGCACCTAATGCCATCACCACTATTGTCTTACAGCCTGATCAATCCGTTAAAACGAAGAAGTACTTAAAAGGGACTTGGGGACATGATGTACCTGAATTGAATATCCCTATGGGCTTAGATTTTACTGATGAATTCATCATGAAAATTTCCGAGCTTAGTGGTAAACCCATCGCTGCCTCTATTGAGAAAGAGCGTGGTCGCTTAGTTGACATGATTACCGATTCTCATACTTGGTTACATGGTGTTAGCTTCTCTATCTTTGGTGACCCTGATTATTTACTGGGTTTAACTAAGTTTTTACAAGAACTCGGTTGTGAAGTTAATCACGTTTTGTGTAATAACGGTAATAAGCGCTGGCGCAAAAAGATGGAAGCATTGATTGCTGAGTCGCCAAGCACGGCCAACACTGAAATTCATGTGGGTAAAGATTTATGGCACTTTCGTTCATTAGTCTTTACCAATAAACCTGACTTTATGATTGGTAACTCTTACGCCAAGTTTGTACAGCGTGATACCAAAGCGAAAGGTGATGATTTTGAAGTGCCGTTAATTCGTTTAGGCTTCCCTATTTTCGACCGACATCATTTACATCGTAACACGACCTTATGTTACGAAGGTGGCATGTATATGTTAACCACCTTGGTGAATGCGGTGTTAGAAAAAATGGATAATGAATCGATGGAGATAGGAAAAACAGACTTTAGTTACGACCTAGTTCGTTAGTTAAGTCCGTTAAGTCACTCAAGCATTAAGCCGTACTTGCAAAGTGAGTACGGTGCAATACCCTCAAGTCTATACCGATAACGACCTTATTTTTCCGTTGAGGTGTAGGCTTTTTAATTTCAACAACGGCTTAGTTTTATCCGTTATAACAACGCATTTAGGAGTCAACCATGGCTAATGTCATGCTTAGGCAAGAAGATGGATATATAAGTTTTTATATTCCTAAAAAAGATGTAGAGGAAAAAATAATCTCATTAGAGTTTGATTCACCTGACCGTTGGGGAGGCCGTGTATCACTGGCTAACGGTAGTGCCTATTATATTGAACCCTTATCAGCGCCACCAAAATTACCATTAACAATGAGAGCAAGAAGGGCCTAAGGAGTATTTATGAATACCGCCATTACTGAGCAAGTCGCCTTACGTTTAGGTTTAGCCGCGAAAGCGGTGCCGCAAATAGAATTAAAAGCCTTTGTTAACGAACTCATTTCAAAACTAGGGCAGCCTATCACCGAAAAGAAATTACGCTCGTTGAACCCTAAAAACCTTTATCAAACCTTAATGAAAGTTGAGCGTGATATTGAACGCGGACAATCAAATCAAGTTTATGCCATTTTAACCAGTGCTGAAATATCAACCATGAAAGCACCAGACTTGCCTAGTGGTAGTGAAGCTAACACTTTAGGAATAGATGGCCCTAAACTGCGTGTGGCGGTCAGCTCAAATAATAACGAGCAACTTGATGGTCACTTTGGCTCGTGTTTACGTTTTTTAATCTATGAAGTCAATGGTACTCAGTGGCAACTGGTTGAGGTTCGCCCCGTAATTACCGACAAAACAGGTTTATCACGTACTGATTACTTAGTTTCTTTAATAAAAGATTGTCACATTTTATCCACCCTATCCATTGGAGGACCTGCTGCGGCTAAGGTCGTACGTGCTGACTTGCTGCCGATAAAAAAAGACTTGCCGTCGAATATTGAAGACGTTTTACAGCCCTTAGCTGAGGTTATTCATAATAATCCACCGCCGTGGATGAAAAAAATACTGAAAGAACAGGAAAATAAAGATGAGTGTTAATACGCAAAGTGAAACAGAAGCCCTCACAACTTTACCGACCTTGTGTCCGCATTTAATCGAAGACATGGGGCAGTTATTCAGTATTTACACCCTGAGTAAAGCCATGAGTATTGCCAAGCATAATTGGCCGCAATATCGTTTTATTCAATGCAGTGAATATGATATGGATGAAAAAGAGCCCTTTAAAGTGTTTAACGGTTTTTCTTTTTTCTTAATTGCCGCCAGTTTTGGCTGTGCTACGTTAACCTTTGAGCCTCATAAATCGGTAGGCTTAATAATCGCCGAGCATGAAGTTGACTAGAGGGTATAGCACTATTTTTACTGTTGTAGGTGAATATCAATAAATAGCTACCTTGATGGCAACCGGTCAACAAAATATACCTACAAAGCTGACAATTCGTTGTGATGTTGCTAACACTATAATTTAAATGTATTTAAAAACAATGTGTTATTTATGGTTAGTTAATTGCAGCTCTTTTTAGATAAGTTTTACAGAAGTTTTAGAAAAGCCTAAGAGGAGCGCAGATGAAACGAAGTGAAGTCGCTGAATTATTGGACGAGCCTGCTTGTGAGCACAATAAAGCAGATAAAAGTGGCTGTAGTCGACCTGTTCCTGGTGCTACTGCTGGTGGTTGTTGTTTTGATGGCGCCCAAATTAGCCTATTGCCCATTGCAGATGTTGCCCATATTGTCCACGGCCCTATTGCCTGTGGTGGTAATAGCTGGAATAACCGCGGTACCAAAGCTAACGGATCTAACTTATTTCGTTATGGCTTTACCACTGATCTGACTGAGCAAGATGTAATTATGGGGCGATCTGAAAAGCGTCTATTGCATGCCATTAAGCAAGTCGTTGAGGATCATAACCCTCCAGCGGTATTTGTTTATATGACGTGTGTTCCAGCACTTGAAGGTGATGATGTTGAATCTATTTGTAAATTAGCACAAACACAATGGAAAATTCCCGTGTTGTTCATTGATGCAGCAGGTTTTTATGGCAGTAAAAATTTAGGTAACCGTATTGCTGGTGAGATCATGGTAGAAAAAGTGATCGGCAGTGCTGAGCCACCCCCTAAACCTATGCAGATAGGCGATAGTTCACGACCTGTATATGATATTACCCTCATTGGTGAATACAATATTGCCGGTGAATTTTGGCATATTGCGCCACTTTTTGCTGAGCTTGGTTACCGACTGTTATGTTGCTTAGCTGGTGATACCCAATTTCATGAAATTCAAACCATGCACAGAGCCGATGCCGCTATGGTGGTATGTTCACGTGCGCAAATTAATGTTGCACGCAAGCTAGAAGAGAAATGGCAAATACCTTGGTTTGAAGGTAGCTTTTATGGCATAACCGACACCAGCGATGCCCTGCGTACCTTTGCAAAATTAATGAATGATGAGCATTTAATTAAGCAAACCGAATTACTTATAGCGCGTGAAGAGGCCGCATTAAAAGAGGCACTAATACCTTATAAAAAAAGACTGAAAGGACGAAAAGCCTTGCTATATACCGGTGGCGTTAAATCTTGGTCTGTGGTGTCGGCGTTGCAAGAATTAGGCGTTGATGTAGTCGCTACGGGTACGAAAAAATCGACCGGAGAAGATATTGCTCGTATTAAAGAAATAATGGGCGAAAATGCCTTAATGCTTGAAGAAGGCGGGGCAACAAACTTACTCGACGTTGCCCGTGAATATCAGGTTGATTTGATGATTGCTGGCGGACGTAATTTATATACAGCCGTTAAAGCAAAAATTCCTTTTCTTGATATTAACCAAGAGCGTGAACACGCCTATGCAGGGTATCAAGGCATGATCACCTTAGCACAAGAACTTTGTCGAACATTAGAAAGCCCTGTGTGGCAGTTGGCGCGCAGCAAGGCTCCTTGGGAAAAAGAACCCGTTGTTAGTTCGGTTACCCCGACACTTGTTAAAAGGAGTCAATAATGGCTGAACTTAGTCGAAATAAAAAAGCATTAGCTGAACGTCCTTTAAAAACAAGCCAAGCAACGGGCGCAAGTTTAGCCACTATGGGCATAGGCAACAGTATCCCGTTAATGCATGGCTCTCAAGGCTGTGGTGCCTTTGCCAAGGTCTATCTTATTCAGCATTTTAGAGAGCCTATGCCTATTCAAAATACCGCCATTGATCATATTTCTGCGGTCATGGGTGGCGATGAAAGTATTCAAGCTGCGCTTAAACTTTTATGTGAAAAGCAAAACCCTGATGCCATTACCTTGATGTCGACAGGCTTAACCGAAGTTCAAGGTACTGATCTAGCACGCAACGTCAGAGACTTTAGACTCGCTAACCCAAATTTTTCTGAGGTTGAAATCATTAGCGTTGCTACCCCCGATTTTATCGGCTCTTTACAAACAGGTTTTGCTTTAACGGTGGATAGCTATATTAAACAGCTGTTAGGTGATATGTCGGCAAGTAGTGTTGGCAAGACTAAACAAC
Source organism: Colwellia sp. (assembly GCA_037132835.1). Classification (GTDB taxonomy): domain Bacteria; phylum Pseudomonadota; class Gammaproteobacteria; order Enterobacterales; family Alteromonadaceae; genus Colwellia. Next base: position 18,754 of record JBAHZW010000064.1, read on the forward strand.
TTTCCCCTAGGCTTAACACTACTACAGTAAACACTAAGCAAATTAATGTGCTGTGCTCAGCCACATTAACACCCGCTGATATAGATCAACTTAAATTATATATTACCCAGTTTGGCTTAGAGGGCATTTATGTGCCTGATCTGTCTTTATCACTTGATGGTCACCTTGAACCGACTGATTTTAATGCGACCAGTACCGGCGGCTGCACAATTGACGATATAAAATCTATGCCAGATAGCTGTGCCACCCTTGTTATTGGTGAATCTATGGCAGCGACTGGAGAATGGTTAACCGAGCAATTTAATACCCCATGTTATAGCTTTACTCATGTTATGGGTATGAAAGCCACAGATGATTTACTGTTATGTTTACAAAAAATAAGTGGTAAAGCCGTACCCGATAGTATGTCTCGTGCTCGTCAACGCTTACAAGATACCTTGCTTGATATACATTTTGTGGTATCAACGGCGCGGGTAGCTATGGCGCTAGAGTCCGATTTTTTACTTGGCTTTGATGCTTTGTTAAGTGAGGCTGGCTGCCAATTACCACTCGCGGTTACCGCATCACAAACTGTCGCCCTAAAAAATAGCTCAATAGATAAGATCATCATTGGTGATCACTCCGATCTTGATGATGTTATTAGCGACGTTGATTTGTTGATTGGTAATACCCATTGTGCAGAGTTTTTTGAAAAAAGCGTGCCAGTATATCGAGCGGGTTATCCTTGTCATGATCGTTTTGGCAACAGTGATAAATTACTCTTCGGCTATGAAGGCGCACGTAATGCACTAAACGAAATCGCCAATTTAATTTTATCTCATGGTGAGCATAGCGTACCTGCATACCAAAGCCCTTACCGCTTTAATGCGGATCAGGTCACAGTCAATGCATAGCTAAGTAAAGCTATCTATGCATAGATAAGGAGTAAATAACATGGTGCATGCAAGCAGAAAACCGGCAAGAAAGTTGTCACTAGTTCATCAGCCAACGCTTGATGCTAAAACAGTGAGAATCGCTTTTGCAACGCATGATAATAAGTCTGTTAACCAGCACTTTGGCTCAGCAACACAATTTTCAATTTATTATATTTGCCCTAAAAGTTGGACATTAGTTGAGTTGATTGAATTTGCTAAAAGTCCACCCGGTCATGATGTTAACAAACTAAAACAACGGGTTGATGCATTAAGCGAATGCTCAGCCATTTACTGTAACGCGATTGGTGTCTCGGCAATTAAACAACTATTAGTGCTTAATATTAAGCCTATCAATGTTGACGCTGGCACTGAAATCAAGACCCTTTTGCATAAATTAACAACACAGTGGCAAGCAAACCCTAATTACTGGTTGGCTAATATTATTCGCCATGATAGCAAGAAAACCAAAGTGGCTAAATTAGCTGATGAAAGTGCAGCACAGCCTTCGGAAAAGCGTTTAGCAAGTTTATTAGACGAAGAGTGGGAATTGTAATAATTACCACTGAAATCTTGCACTTTGATTGCTAACGGGCATATAGCCAGTGGAACAATGAATTAGTCTTATTGGTAGTGATCATCAATTGAGTTTATTTGAAAGTAAAACACTGAGGAAGAAATGTTATGTCAGTAAAAGCTTATACACGATCAGGTCAAGAATGGGATCCTGAATTTGTTACCGTTTTAAATCAAAACACTTGTCTCGGTTGTGGCCGTTGTTACAAAGTGTGCCCCAGAGATGTCTTTGATTTAATTGAGCGTGAAATCGATGAAGATGACGATATGTATGATGATGAAGATGACGATGTTGTTATGGTTATGGCGTTAGCGAATGAAGATGATTGTATAGGTTGTGGCTCTTGCTCGCGGGTATGCCCTAAAAAATGTCATAGTCATCAAACCTATAGCCAATTAGAGAGTTAAGTGGTTTTATTTGCATGTTTTTAAGTAGGAAACCCAGTGGCTATTATTGAAGCAAGTGTTACTAAAAATAAAGCGGGCGAGCTTACTTTAAGTGCTAGTCGTCAAGGGGGGTGTAGTGGTTGTCAGCAAAGTAAACACTGTGCTTTGTCGTGGAATCCCGCTAACGAAAACTCGCCTGATGAAGCATTAGCGTTAGATAATGTCGCGCTTGGTTTAGGCTTAGGTGTATTGTCGGGCTCAGCATCAGATAAGCGAGAAAAAAAATCTTTATCATTCGCTCACTTAAAAGTAGGGGACACTATTAAACTTGAATGTAATGAGCAAAACTTACTTCGCTATATTTGCCTATTGTTCATCCCCAGTTTAATTCTGTTGCTTGTTTTTTCATTAATGATTGGTCTTTATTTTAATGAAAAAACACCTCTGTTTTATATTATTGTGACCTTGGTAGCATCTTTATCCTTAGGCACTTTATGCTCACGTTGGCTACTGAATAAATACGCTAGCAGCCTATTAAAAAATACGATTACGCCCGTTACCTAGTGCAACGTTATGTAAAACTAACTTAACCATAAAACTAGCCACCTGTGGGTATCGCATATACTTGATAATCAATTTACATTGGCATTTAATTGTATTTTTTAATTACGAAGAATTTTCAAAGACCACGGGCAAAGGTTGTTAAATATAGCCGATTGTTTATACTTACTTTAATGAGGAATGAGGCTAGAAAAAGCGGTTGAAAGACTGTCGCGTGGTAGCAGTGGTTGGGCAACTATCCACCATATGAAGGTTAAGCGTCCTTCCATTCCTCACCTATTATTATATTTTTTCTACGGTTAAAGTCATGTTTAACAACTCTTCAAATGGCGCATCCAATATCATGCTATCAAACTGAGGTGTTCAATTTTTTGTTTTGAGATTGAACAAACACTAATGCTAAACCATTCACTAGCCGTACAGGCCGTTTAAACAGGTATCGGCACAGCTAAATTAGCAAAAGAACATTAACTATTTATCACTTTTTGTTATCAGTAAGATAATGAACATCAATCCAAAAAACGTGACAATACTGATTTGTAATACACCTGAAACATTCATTCCTAGTTCGCTGCGGTTGATGATGTCGAAAATATCTTTTAGCGCACCAATGGATAGCAATGCTATAGAGCCAGATAATACCCGAGTGAAGCGCTTACTATTGCGTGATTGTAATTTTTCATACAACTTAGCGGTTTCTGAAATAATATCATCTTGACGAGATTGAATTTTATCTAAGGTGTTTTGGGTGCGAGCATGCAGCTTTTCAAATCCCATTTGGTTAAATGTTTTTTGGATCATCCGAGTATGATCGGGGAAGGTCATCATGCTACCAGCATTAATGAGATCTAGCAGCCAATGAGCATTGTTGGTGAAGTTTTTTAGGCAAAGTCCTTCAGAGGTTAATTGTTCAATTTGTTTTTTGAGTTTTATCGGTGAATTTTTTTTATCTTTTAGTGTCGGTACGGCTTGATCCAAACTCAATTTTAGCTGGGTATCTAATAGTTTATTGTTCAACTGAAAAAGGTTATTAATTGCGGCGGCAACCTGCATCATTTCTGCTGATTGCTCAAGCACCCAATTAGGCTGTTGCAGCAGTCCTAATATGCATTCATGTTGATTGGTATAAACAAATTCATCTTGATTATAACAATCTTGGTTTAAATTAAATGTCTCTGAGGTCACTGGACGAAGGCACCAGTCATCTACGGCACAGCGTAATTCTCTTTGCTGCAGTATGAACACAGGGTAAGCAAAATGTTTTTTCAGTGATTTGGCAGAGACAGCGATGTATTGGCCATCAACATATTCAACGACACGATCCAATAAGGTTGATACAAACCTATTCTCGGTTTTGTTGTAGGTGAGAAGGTCTGAAACGGGTTTTTCATAATGATCAAAACAGCTATTAAGCGTTGTTGCTAAATCGGTAAAGAGGTGTTGTGAAAACTCTTCTAATAAGCCAAATTCTTGCTTGTGCCAGCGCATTTTTTGATCCATGGCAAAGGGGGTTCCCAGTGACATGGCATGGCGAACACCACTGGCGCTAATATTGTCTAAGGGGGCTTTAAGGCTTAAGGCAAAAATACCCATTGGATAATAGATTAATTCTACCGCAAAGTTTAACTTGGCATTTTTGCTGTCTTTATCTCGAAAAGACATGCTGAGCTCTGGTAATTTCCATGAATAAATATCTTCAAAATCTTTAGCTATTCCTGCCCATATGTCATTTAACATATTTCGTTGCGGTGTTTGTGCTCCCCAGCTTTCGAGATAGAGTTGATGTGCGTTAGGTGCTTGGTTCACAATTTCAGATAAGGATTGCCTTAGCTCTTGTGTCACTATGTGGTTAACGCTGGCAAAGTAGGTCATATTAATTGTGCCGCGTTCGACAAAAAGTTCCCCTGATCCTTTTAGTCTATGCTCACTAAAAAAAGCTAACGGTGGCCAAAGGGCTTCAAGATCCGTTGACATTATGTATTTGTCATCCTGGGTTAAAGCATTTATCGCGGCCATAAATTTGGGATGAAGCTGAGCCATTCTTTGGGTCAGAATTTCAGGCTCTCCCCAACGAATGTCACACAGTTGAGCAATGATTGAAACGCCTGTTCCAAAGTGTTTGTAGGCATTAAATTCGGGGACGAGGTGTTCAATATACAGCTGACTTTCAATATCGTTAAACTGTGACGCTAGTGCTGTAACAGAGGCAAGGTGGCTGTTTATGTTTATAGTGGCGCTTGCCATCAACCATTCTTGGCTGGTATAGATCCCACGATCAATATGGCAGATCTCGATTTGAATGGCGGCGAATTTTTGCAAGGCTTTGTTTAGCGCGGAGGTGGGTAGTACTTCTAATGCGATTATACTGGAGCGGATTAATGTTTCTGCGTGGTTATACCAATTACTTTCTTCTATTTCATGGCGAGCGTAACCATAGCAAGCACAAAATAATAATAACACGGCTTCATCATCAATATTTTCAAGATCTTGATGGGTAATAGTTGCTTGTTTTTCTAATTGTTCAACAAACAAAAAAGCGGCAGAATTTTGTGTTTGTAACTCTTTTTTAGCCCAATGGTAGCATTGTTCAAAATCTTCTGAGTGTATGTATTTAAAGAAGCTCTTTAAAAAGGATTGTTGAGTGATATCCTGATCGAATGTCATAAATATTCCTTAGATAGAATGCGCTGGCGTTGTTGTTCCAGTCTTGGATCCGTAGGCATTAGATAATAACTCTGTAAAAAAATGTGCTCGACAATATCACAGACTTGATATTTTGAAGGTGAATTTTGTTCAGGTTTAGCAAGATACATTAACGCCATTGGCGTTGATTGATCATTGTTGTAATGGGGAGAAAGATATTTAATGTTGAGGGCAGTAAATCCTAATCGCGCATAAAATACTTCAGGGCCTGATTCTGCTTCTACGAATAACCATTTTAAATCAATATCTGCTTGAAAAAAATCGAATAAGTTATGGCACAAGAGCTTGCCTAAGCCTTTGCCTTGGTGACTCGGAGCGATAAATAAGTAACCTAACATAGCAAAAGAAAAGGATGGGTATAGTTCAGTGAGAGACATACCCAGCACTTGGTTGTCTTGGTGTAATACCATGCACCGTGAGTGGCCGCTATTTATAGCCTGCTCAATGTCAGCGATAGGCTCTCGTTCCCATTGAGGAAATACTTTGCAATACAAGGAGATTGCATCATTCCAGTATGAGCCTGTGGCATGGGTAATTTGTTTAATTTGCATGATTTAATTTCAATTTTTTAAAATCATACCAAAACTATAGCCTTTGTGGGTATTATTTTCTGTTTTGAAAAGTGTTCAAAGACAATGCAGTGCTGGTGATAGACCCGTTATCATTCAAAGATCTGAATTTCAGTGGGAATACTTTTTACAAAAAAAACGTCTAATCATGAACTGATTTTGCATCCTAAAATACGTATTTTCAGTGAGCTTGCTTATAACGCATAAATGGGTGTTTTTAGGTAGGGAAACACTATTTAAGTGTCTACCTATCAAGTCTGGATACCATTAATTAACATCTGCAACGTTCAGTTGATGTTATTTTGTTTTTAAATAAACCTCTTCTGGTGAATAATTTTTTGATCAAATTTAAAAGATTAAGTTCTGCCGTTCAAGTGGATATACTCTTAAATAGTCGTTTTATCTATGATTTTATTGTAAATTAAAATTGTTTAGCATAATTGGATTTATAGACTATTTGCTACAAATGTATTATTATCGCTTTATCATTGAAAGTAAAAATATTTATTTGTAGTTGTACTGGCTTGTTTGTGACTGATATGTTTCATTTGTAAGTGATACGCACTATTTGTAATTAAGCCGTTACTTTAGTCGTTGGTCATTGAACAGAAGGTAGCTCATGAACGATAATATTCATAAAGATAAAAGCCTATTAAATGAACAGGAAAGCAATGCGGATCTTGTTGCCAATTCAGATAAGCCTATTAATAACTCTGTTGATGTTGATGCACTCGCCGAAATTGAAGCAGGTGATGAGCCAATAGAAGAGAGTGAAACAGCCACTGGTGAAAAAAATAGTGGTGGTTTTGATGTGGTCAGTGTTGCCCGTGAGGCGAGTGAAACAATTGCCAGCACAGACTTTAAAACAGCAAGTTTTACTTTTAATGTGACTTCTACAGAGATAACCGATACCAGCGCCAATATTGGAACGGTTACCGTTGTAACGCCTGTGCCATCTGATCTCCCCCTCATCGCTCAATTTACTGATAATTTTGTTTCCGGCGTTACTTACAGTACCTCATCAGGGCTAACCGGTGTCACGGGCAGTACGGGTGTAGCAGGTGAATTTAAATATAATGAGGGTGATATTATTACCTTCACCATTGGTGATGTCATTATTGGCGAATTTAGTGCTGATGTGATTAATGGTGATGTTCTCTTTTTACAAGATATTGCCGGCACTGACCTTTCAGATAGTAACTCAAACTATGTTGAAAATATGGCTATCTTCTTACAAGCGTTAGATGATGATCTAACCGATGATAACAGTGCAGATGGGATTTTAAGAACTAACTCACTGGTTGATAATGAAGCTTCTTATTCAACCAATATTACCATTACACAAGAAACACTTGATGCTTTTACCGGTTACATCGACCCAAAAACGGGTGAGGTTTTAAATTTAAGTACCTCAGGTAAAGAGATGATTTCACAAGCACTAGCAACTGTGGGTATTGAGTTTACCCGTGAAAGTGAAATGGATGAAAGTGGTAATAATATTTTTGAAACCATTGCAATGGCTCACGTTGCAGAAACGATTGAAGCCCTCGCAGGAGATCGAACACCTGAAGAGGTTGATTTACGTGTCGTTGATACCATTGAAATCCCCGGCGGATTAATTCACTTTAATTTTGCTGAAACGGATGGCGTGATCACCTTTACCACCGATGATCTGCTAGTAGGCACTGTTGGCAAGCAAGTAACCGTTGAAAATTTAGTGGTTGATAATGTTAAATTATCTGCTGACTTTGCAGATATTGGTACCTTGGTTAATAAAGGGGATGGTCATTATGAAATTCAACTTAATGACGGGGTTACTGGCAAGGAATTAGAAGGACTTGCGATTGATTATCGCGTTGAGGATTGGACTGTTAGTACCGAAGTTACCTCACAATCATTAGATAGTTACAAAGCCCACCTTTCGGCTGATATTGATGACGTAACAGAAGATATCGGTTTCAACCAATTTACCTTAAACAGCTCATTAAGCTTTGATAGTAATACATTATTGGAAATTAATTTTACCAGTGAATTATTGAGTGAGCAGTTAACCGCACAAATTCAACAAGAGCTAACGGCACTCGGCAAAGATGTAGTCTTAGAAAATAGTATTACCCAAATTGCGGAATACGCGGATGATTATATTGTGCCACTGGAATACTCGAATGATGGTGGCGTCACTTGGGTAGAAATGACGGTGGTATCTCTTGATACCACAGGGAGTATTCCACGACCCATCTTTGGTTTTGAATTAGCGGCGGGTAACGACAGTATTGAAATTCGTATCCCTATTTTTGATGATGTCATTATCGAATCTACCGAGTACTTTAGGGCTGAAGTCTCTGGCGAAAATTTTTACGATGAAACCCTTATTTTTGCGATAGAAGATAATGATTCAGACACGGATTCAAGTTCATTACCTAGGATTGATATTGATTATGTATTAGTGACTGAAGGTCAAGGTGATGCGGTATTTACCTTAACATTAAGTGAAGCTAGTACAGACGTTGTTACCGTTGATTACAGCACCACAGAACTTTCAGCGCTTTTTGGGGAAGATTTTGAAGCTGCTGAAGGTACCGTTACATTTGCTCCCGGCGAAACAACAGCAACCCTTTCTATTGTTATCACGGATGATTTTATTGCTGAAGGCTCTCCTGAATTTGCTCTGGTTAATTTATCAAATGCAACCAATGCACTTATTGATGATCCACAAGGAACATTACGTATATTTGATAATGATTCTCCCGTTGAAATCACTGTCTCAAACACTGAGGTAACAGAAGGCGACGTAGCCTCATTCACGATTGAATTAGACAAGGATCCGATAACAAATAACTTTCTCATGTTGAATGTAGCACTCAGTGCTGAAGAGGCAGATTTAACTGACTATGATCCTGCGAGTATAACTGCTTATTATGGCGATATTAGTTCACCACAGTATTTAGCGATTGATCAAAGTGGCAATATTATTATCCCTATTGACGTAGATTCGATAACCGTTACCGTAAATACTTTGGATGATGCGATAGTTGAAAGTACTGAGCAACTAACGTTGACGGCTAAAGTTGGTGATAACGTAGCTCAAGGCTCTGTTGATATTATTGATAATGATAATGCACCAACGGTGATTGATCAAAATATCAGTTATGAAGAAAACCAATCTGCGGGCAATGTTGTAGGATCTTTAGCCATAAATGCTGATGTTGCTAGTTATACTTTTGATAATGGTACACAATTTTCTGATGATGGTTACTACAGCATCAGTGACGAAGGTGAGATAACGATCACCGAAGTGGGTAGTGAATCATCATTAAATAATTTCGAATCAGAGACTAATAACGCCACTTATGCGGTGCGTGCTAGTGACGAAGCGGGCAATGAAACAAATTTCACCGTAAAGCTTGTCGCGAGTGATATTGATGATGAAACAACCTTAACACTCACCGCAGGGAGTGCTACCGAAGACAGTACGGTTGCGGGGGCAACAGTGGCGAGCTTTAGTGTTTCAGATGAAGATGAAAGCGCCATTGTTGATTTTACTTCGGGCACAAATGATGAGGGTTACTATGCCATCAGTGGCAGCAATATTGTTTTAACGCCACAGGGTGAAGCCTACCTTGATGCGGGCAATCTCTTGCCTGAGATCAGCTTAATAACAAGTGGAACCTCAACAGACAAAACAGCTATCGCTACGCCAACCACCACCTTGGTTGATGATGAAACTGTATTAACGTTAACCGCAGGTAGTGCTACCGAAGACAGTACGGTTGCGGGTGCAACAGTGGCGAGCTTTAGTGTTTCAGATGAAGATGAAAGCGCCATTGTTGATTTTACCGTGAATAGCAATGATGAGGGCTACTATGCCATCAGTGGCAGCAATATCGTTTTAACGACTCAGGGTGAAGCCTACCTTGATGCGGGCAATCTCTTGCCTGAGATCAGCTTGACCACCCAAGGCACAAGTACCCATATCACAGAAACGGTTACTCCAGTCACTATCTTGGTCAACGATGTTGAAATCTTGACTATCTCCGATGGCAGCGCATTAGAAGATAGCACTGCGGCAGGCACTGTCATGGGTAGCTATACCTTGATGGATGAAGCGGGTGAAGCGGCTTTAACCATTGACTTTACTGCAGGCACCAATACCAATAACTATTATGTACTTGATGGAGTAGACGTTAAATTAACAATTGCGGGTGAAATCTACTTAGATGCTGGAAATAGTTTACCGAATATTAGTTTAACTAGCAGTGACGGAGTTAGTGCGAGTAACACCGTAACCACAATTTTGGTAAATGATGCGGCCACGGTGGTTAGCGAAGATATAACGCTAATGGAGACTGATGCTATCTTAACTACCAGCGGAACGTTAACCAGCAGTGATGAGGATAATGTTGATGATACATTTACTCCGAGCAGTAGCATAGGCTCGATTGGTAACTTCACTATTGGCGTGAGTGGTGAGTGGACATTCATCTCCAACAGCACTTTTGATAGCTTAGGTGAAACACAGAGTGTTAATGAAACGTTTAACGTAACTAGCATTGATGGTACAAGCAGCACAGTTAAGATCACCATTAAAGGGACCAATGATGCACCCACAATTGATACCGCGGTGGGTAGCACGCAGACTGAAAACCTAGCCAGAGAAGGTGATACGGTAGCAACGTTCACTGCTAGTGATTTAGAGAGTGATGTGATTACCTTTAGTATAACCGGTGGTAATACCTTGGGTTACTTTGAGATCACAGATAACACGATCGGCGTAGTGACCTTGACAGCGGCGGGTGAAGCCGCGCTTGCCAATGATGCACTGGCTGATACGAACTATACCTTAGGTGTAACAGCGAATGACGGCACAGTTAATTCCAGTGAAGTAACCGAGACAGTCAAGTTTGATGGTATCAATGATGCACCGATCGCCATTGATGATAATATCGCGCCTATTGAACCGAGTATTCGCCTTGATGAAGCACCCGGAAATGGTGTCATGGAAGTTTATGAAAATGGTGATTGGGTTGAGATGATAGTTGGTAAAAACTATGCTGCCGATACCGAAGTACAGTTTGTACCAAATATTGAAGCGATAGTAACTGATACCCGCGATATTCAAATAGGTACTGCCTTAGGAGAAGTTGCAGAACTCTCTGACTGGGGGCAAGAAGTCAACGCAGATAATAATGAAATTATTAATACTGTCACGGGGGTCGGTGTTGACGATGTTATTGTGACAACCTCAGTAGTCGGAGTCTTTGAAGTCAAAACAGAGGTAGATGATGGTCATTATATTAGTCATATAGGCAATGGTATCGGTGATGGTGCAAATGGTTCTAACGGCTTAAGTAATGATGAAACTTTACGCGTTGCTATCTCAGGCGAAAATATTAATCAAATCAGCTTTGTGCTAAGTGGTATCGGTAGCTGGTTTGATTCAACTCAACGTGATGCACATAGAACTCAGATAGTTATTAGCGCTTATCGAGAAAACGGTTCTATTATCGAAGAAATAGAAAAATACCGAGATGATCCTGAAGGTGTTGTCTATGAAAATGCAGGGCATGACATTGCAACTTATACCTTTAGTTTCGATGAACCCGTTGCTTATTTCATTCTAGGTACATCTGAAGGCAGTGGTTCATACGTTGTTCAGAGCATGACTTTATCTCGTACGTTAACAGAAGACGTTACTATAACAACAGTGCAAGCAGATGGAACCGTTATTACAGAAGAAGTCTCCTTTGAGTTAACTGAGGGGAATGCTGTGACAGCGATTAATATGCGTGACCCTGTTGATTATTTTCCAATTATCAATGAAGGGGTAACGGAAGGACCCATTATCACGGATGCAAGTAACCCCATTAATATTGATGTGTTAAATAATGATAGCGATGAAGAGGGTGATACATTAACGATTTCTCATATAGGAGATCAAGCCGTTGCTAATAATGAGTCAGTGACTATTACCGATAACAATAATGAGGTATTAGGAACTGCTGAATTAGTTGACGGCCTCATTAAATTTACCCCTAACCCTAATATTATTATTCCTGATGACGGCAGTAAAGAAGTCACCTTTGAATATACTCTCTGGGATGGTGAATTATCAAGCTCTGCTACAGTGACCCTAAATGTTGAAGCAGGCTTGATTATCAATGTGGCTGATGATGTATACACTGTTCCTTTATTAACTAGCATTGTAGCAGAAAGTATTATAGGGCTTGGTACTTCCAGATATGATGGCTCCGCTGATACTGAAAATATTGAAACGAAAACCTTTAGTTTTGGCGAGGAAAATGCGAATGAAACGATTACGCTAACGTTCAATGTTGAAGCGGCAGGCGATTGGGAAGTGTCTGGTGAGTACGCCGACGTATTTATTATTAGTGGCAATGGCGAAACGCTTAGCACACTGACATACAGTGTTTCTGGGAGCGGCTCTTATAGTCATGAGGTTACATTAGATGAGTATGGTGATGCTGTTATTGAGTTTAATGTAAAAAGTACAGGTGATATGGAACTGGTTGATATAACAGAGATAAATGCGACATTAACACCATCCTTCTTCATTTTAGATGTATTAAATAATGACTCGGGCACGTTAACTATTGACAGTGTTGAAACACCTACAGACGTTAATGGCAAGAGTTTAGGCACGGTAGACATTATCAATGATGGTATGCAGATTCAATTTACACCGATAAGCAGCGATGTAAATCAAGAGATCAGCTTTGCCTATACGGTAACCAATGGTATCCGCAGTGTTTCAGCAACCATAACATTAGCTATCAACTCAGGTCGTTTCATCATCCTTGGGAGTGATATTCCTACCTTGGGCAAAGCGAGTGAATTTGAGAGTGAAATCATCACTCAAACGTATGACTTTGGCAGTGAAAATGCGGGAGAAACCGTTACTTTAACATTTGACTCGGTCGCCAAGGGGAGCTGGGATTTTGATGCAGATTCATTGGCTATAACTATCAGTGATGGTAGTGAAGCAGTGACTAAAACAATAACTTATGATTCCAGTTTGGTTGGCGAAGAGGATGAGGCAGCGGATGCTGATGAAAGTAATTCGTGGCATCAATCTCATCGTTATGCGGTGGTGTTAGATGCCGACGGCAAGGTGACCATTGAGTTTGATGAGAATACGACAGCAGACGATGAATATATTGATATCAGCAATATGCAAGCAACATTGACGTACAGCTCACTTACATCCCTAAGTTATGATTCAGCACTTATTGCGGGTGAGGGGGTTGATACCTTTATTTGGACCGAAGGTGAGACAGGTGTTGATCATATTGCAAACTTTAACAGTGCTGAGGATGTGCTTGATATTAGTGATCTGCTACAGATTAATGATGGTGATAACCTTAATGACTTATTAGACTTTGACAGCGATGGGACCGACACCATTATCACCCTATATGCAGAGATTGGCAGTGATATCACGCAAACAATTGTATTAGATGGTGTGAACCTTGGCAGTGATGACGTCACTATTATCAATGATATGTTGACAGGGGATATTGCGGGATCATTATTCATTGGCGAAAATATTTCGGTTGATAGTGCCGCGATAGTCGTGGAGATCCCTGATGAACAAGTCATTATAGTTTGATTTTCTATTAATTATTATGTAGTTAAGTGAGTGGCTATATAGTTGAGTGAATGATGAACGGTGATTATATCCTTTCATTGAACACTTGTTACCAGTGCTTAAACAAAAGCTTGCACAGCTCTTTTTATACCTTTTTACCACGTATAACTTCTTATAAGTTATATACCTAGTTAAATATTTATTGGATTTAAACTTTAGATGTCAGCAGTAGAGCCACAATGGACGATTAACGCTTCACAAAGTGTTAGCGACGATCCTCTTTTAGATTGCTTAGTTTTATTAACTGAGCATTTTAGCAGTCCTTGCTCAGCAGAAGCCTTAGCAGCAGGCTTGCCTTTAACGAGCAATGTACTCCCGCCTGAATTATTACCACAAGCAGCTATGCGTGCAGGGTTAACTGCGAAATTAAGTCGTAAAAACCTCGACAATATCCCTCAAATGTTACTGCCTTGTATCTTATTGCTTAAAGATCAAAAAGCATGTGTTTTGCAATCTATAGACTTTAAAGCCGATAAAGCCATACTTTCTCTGTCAGAAACTGGGGGAGAAGAGCAACTAACCATTGCCGAGCTAGAGTCTGTTTATGTGGGTTATCTTTTTTTAATTAAACAAAAATATCATGCTGATCGTGATTTTGATGTACACATTGGGGATACCAAGAAACATTGGTTATGGGATACCATTCGCGAATCTGTTCCTATTTACCGTGATGTGATTATTGCCTCGGTGTTAGTGAATATTTTTGCCTTGGTTTCGCCGCTATTAGTCATGAATATTTATGACAAGATTGTCCCTAATCTCGCCTTTGAAAGTTTATGGGTACTTGCTGTTGGAGCAACTATTGCTTACACCTTTGATTTTATTCTAAAGCAATTAAGAGCTTACCTTATTGATGTTGCAGGGAAAAAAATAGACATTCAAACCTCTTCTAAACTGTATGCCAAAATTATTGGTATTTCATTGGAGAAAAAAGCACCCAGTGTTGGTGGCATGGCCAAGCAACTCGGTGAATTTGATAACGTACGTGATTTTTTATCTTCAGCCACGGTAACCGCATTAGTCGATCTCCCTTTTTCACTATTCTTTGTCTTTATTATTTACCTCGTTTCAGGTGACTTAGCTATATTTTCAGTGCTCGCTACTGTCTTTATCTTAGGTTATACCTGTTTAGTACAAGGTAAATTACGAAAATCGATTGAAGAGAGTAATAAATTTTCAAGCTTACGCCATGGGCACCTTGTTGAAAGCCTCTCATCATTAGAGTCGATTAAAGCAAGTGGTGCCGAAGGTGTTGTGCAAAATTCATGGCAGCAAATGGTTGGACATACTTCTACTTGGCAACTTAAGACGAAAGTCATTACGAATTCGGTTACTAATTTTTCAAGTTTTATCGTGCAGATGACCGTTGTTGCCGTCATTGTCATGGGGGTTTATCGTGTATCTGATGGGCTTATTTCTATGGGCGGTATCATCGCCGCTGTGATGTTATCGAGTAGAGCTGTTGGACCTATGGCTAAAATAGCCTCGTTAATGACTCGCTACAATCAAACGGTAAGTTCATTAAGGCAGCTTGATGATATTATGAGCCAAGAGAGTGAATTTGAAAATAAGGGGCAGCTTGCTAATCACAGTAAGCTTGAAGGTCATATTGTGTTAGAGCATGTGAGTTTTAACTACCCAGACATTGAAAAACCCTCCCTATATTCCTTATCACTGAAAGTCAGTCCAGGTGAAAAAATAGCCATTATTGGCCGGAATGGCTCAGGGAAAACCACACTGGCTAAATTGCTATTAGGGCTGTACTCACCAAAACAAGGCAGTATTCGTTATGATGGCTTGCATCAAAGTCAAATACACCCGAGCGACCTACGCCGTAATATCGGTTATTTACCCCAAGACATTGTACTTTTTCATGGCTCAATCAAAGATAACATCTTATTTGGCACTAAACAGGTAACCGAATACCAATTAATGAGAGCAGTCAGGCTTTCAGGTGTTAACTTGTTTACCGATAAGGAATCACAAGGCTTAGAAATAAAAGTGGGCGAGGGTGGCTTATTACTTTCTCGTGGTCAACGTCAATCGGTTGCTTTAGCGCGTGCTATTTTGAATGATCCACAAATGCTACTACTCGATGAGCCTACGGCAAGTTTAGATGCGCGCGCTGAAAAGCTCTTTATTGAAACAATGAAGCAAACGATAAAGCAACGCACGTTATTGCTTATTACCCATAAAATGCATTTATTGCAATTGGTCGATCGCATTATTGTCTTGGATAATGGACGTTTAGTCGCTGATGGCAGTAAAGCCATCATATTAGAGCAATTAAAAAACGGACTGTTAAATTCAGGCGATAAAAAAGGCAGTAAGTATGAAGATAAGTAAAGACGATCTCGAAATGGCCGATGATGTTTATGGCGCCATTTTAACGCAAACACCGACCGCCCATCGCTTAACTATTTGGTCATTGGCGGCACTTTTTACTTGTTTTATTATTTGGGCTTATTATGCCGAACTTGACCGTGTTACCCGTGGTGAAGGGAAGATAATACCTTCGTCACAGGTACAAATAATACAAAGTCTTGATGGCGGCGTATTACAAGAACTCTATGTCAAAGAAGGTATGAAAGTAAGCAAAGGTCAAATTATAGCGCGCATTGATGATACTCGATTTCGCTCTGATATGGCGCAACAAACCCAAGAAGTTGATGCCTTACGTGCCAATATTCTTAGACTAGGTACTGAGCTTAGTAATGTGCTTATTGCCGATGTTGCTGATTGGCAACAGCAAGTAAAAATAGAAAAAACACAATTAAAATTCCCTGATGATCTGAATGAAAATTCCCCTGATCTCGTTGCACGTAATCAAGATGAATATAATACTCGCTTAAATAATATTGAAAACCAAGTGGCGATTCAAGGTCAACAAATTAAACAGCGAGAGCAAGAAGTTAAAGAGCTGAGTTCTAAAATAGCGACCCTTAAAAATAGCTATATCCTTGCTAATAGCGAGCTTGACTTAACGATTCCTCTAGCAAAGAAAAAAATAGTACCCCAAGTTGAGTTATTGAAACTACAGCGAACCGTTAACGACATAAAGGGGGAACTCAGTGCCCTACAGTTATTAAAACCTAAGCTACAGTCAAGTTTTGAAGAAGCCATACTAAAACGTAGAGAAGCGGTATTTAAATACCGGGGTGATGCGCGTTCCCTATTGAATGAATTACAAGCGAAGCTTTCCCGTTTAAATGAAGCGCAAGTAGGTGCTCAAGATAGAGTCAGTAAAGCATTAATTATATCTCCCGTTGTTGGCACAGTAAAAACATTACATATAACAACCCTTGGTGGTGTCGTTAGACCCGGAGAAGTACTACTAGAAATTGTTCCAACAGAAGACAAGTTATTGGTCGAAGCAAAAATAATACCGAAAGATATTGCTTTTATCGCGGTTGGACTAAAAGCCATGGTTAAAATAACCGCTTATGATTTTACTCGCTATGGTGGGCTTGAAGGCGTTGTTGAGCATATTAGTGCTGATACCACCCAAGATGATGACGGGAATAGTTTTTACATTATAAGAGTCAGAACAACTGAATCAAGCATGCGCAGTAGGGACAACGTAGAAATGCCCATTATTCCGGGAATGATGACCAGTGTGGATGTGATGATCGGTAAAAGAACGGTACTTGACTATATTTTAAATCCTATTTTACGCGCTAAAGCGTTAGCACTTAGAGAGTCTTAAATTAAAGAAAACACGTAAAAGGAATCAAATTATTGAGAGGTTTTTATATGCGGGTATCGTTTAATAACCGACCATATAACAGCCAGTATTGCTACATATGAGAGATAAGGGAATTATGAAAAAAGAACATAACAGGACAAAAGCAATAAAAATGTTGGCTATTTTAGGCTGTGCGATATCTTTTCCTACCGTAATAAATGCACAATCACTTGAACAAGCCGTTGCCTATACCTTTGATACCCACCCTGAATTACGTGCAGCATACACACGTTTCAAAGTGAGTGAGAAACAGATAGACCAAGCGAAATCGGGTTACTTACCAACGGTTGATGTAACCGCCGGTATTGGTTATGAATATACAGATAGTCCTACCTCCCGAAGAAAAATTGTGAATAATGGTGAGGCGACAGAGCTAACACGCCGTGAGGTAGGCTTGAGTCTAAAGCAGGAACTCTTTAGCGGTTTTCATACTGTGAGTGAAGTTGAGCGTACTAGCTATACCGCAAAAGCAGAACAGTGGCGCTTATATGGTCAGGCTGAAGATTTAGCCTTAAAGGTGAGTAATGTTTATATTGACCTGATTAAATCTGAGCAACTCATTAAGCTGGCTGAGAAAAATTTAGCGGCTCACGATGAGATTTATCAGCAAATTAAACAGCGTACCGACTCTGGTTTTAGTAGCTCGGCTGATCTTTCACAAATTGATGGTCGCCTTGCCAAAGCTCATTCTAATTTAATCGCCTCTAAAAATAATTATTTAGACAGTCAGGTGATTTTTTATCGCGTGATTGAACAAAGACCTAATAATTTAGTGATCCCCTATCCTGATGCTTCTTTATTACCTCAAAGCGAAGGGGAAGGTTTGCAATTAACCCTTAGAAATCATCCTGTGATTAAATCATCGGTGAATGATATCGAAGCGGCGAGATCGCAATATAAATCAGCAAAATCAAGTTACTACCCAAAAGTATCCTTTGAGGTAAATGCTAATTTTAATGATAATCTAGACGGTGAGGATGGTTTGACCTATTTAGGCACAGATGTTGGTGGTAAAAATAATGAAGTCGTGGCAATGCTGCGTATTTCTTATAATATTTTTTCTGGCGGTAAAAATGATGCTTATGCCAAAGAAACGGCTTATAAAATAAATGAAGCAAAAGAGTTAAGGAATAGTGCACACCGGCAAGTGACCGAGGGCTTTATCTTGTCATGGAATGCCTTTGAGCAATTAAATTTACAAAAAAAGTATATAAAGTTGCATGTTATTTCTTCCAAAAATACCCAAAAAGATTACAAAGAGCAATTTAAAGTAGGTCGACGCAGTTTATTAGATTTACTTGATACAGAAAATGAATTATATCAAGCGCGACGTGATTTTTTAGATGCGGAGTTCACTGAAATTTCAGCGCAGTATCGAATTTTACACTCGATGGGCTTATTAGTTCAGGCGTTACGCATTACACGACCGAGCTCTTGGTTAGGCGAACAAGGATTTGTTGAGGAGCCAAAATGAAATTTATAACCTTTTTATGTGTACTCTTTATTTCTGCTTGTTCAGTTAACGTGGTTGAAATGACCCCTGAGCCAACTAAACAAGTTTTTGATTTAACGGATAGTGAAGGGGACGGCATTATCAAAGCTCGTGATCTGTGTCCTGAGAGCAAGTTCGGCGTAAAAGTTGGTAACCGTGGTTGTAGCTCTAATAGCGTCTATACAATACGCCATCGATTAGATGTTAATTTTGATGTTAATTCTTATATAGTCAAAGATGAGTATATTCCGCAAATTAAAAAACTTGCTGATTTCATGAGCGAACACTCAAAAATTAATGTTTTAATTGAAGGGCATACGAGTATACGAGGTAGTGCTACATATAATAAAATATTATCAAAAAATCGCGCGATGGCAATTAAAGAAATATTAGTTAATCGGTATAATATTGCAAGCCAACGAGTTACTACAATAGGTTATGGCTTTGAAAAATTATTACTCGAAGGGGATGATGCCTTTATTCATGAACAAAATAGACGTATCGTTGCTGAAATCACAAGTGATGTAAGCTTTACTGATATGAAATGGACTATTTACAGTGTTGATGATGAAATAGAGTAAAGAAGAGGTGAACAAGCGTTGCCCGTATCGCAAATATTGAGTTTGCTTAGTCGATAAAAAGGCGTGTTAAAAGGCAGAGATAAAGCATCTCAACATGATTACATGCGATTATTTAACATGAACATGAACATGAACTTGGCTTAGGATCGTCATCCCCATGGCATTTTAATTGGGGATCCAGTCTCTAAAGCGCAATGGCTCTTCGATTAGAGACTTCGAAGATAACGCTTACAAAGCGTTGCTGAGTAAACTACATAGGCATGTTATTTATTTGATCACAGTATTATTATACTGACGTACAGCCATACACACATTATTGAATTCTTTACCAAAGCAATAAAATGGTGGGCTTGTTATGACAGATTTTGTCTAATTGTTGTCGTAAAAAGCAAAGTAAAAAGGTTTATTTCCTCCTATTATTAGAAATAATAAAAATAATAAGCATTGAAGGAAATAAAATAATGTCGCGGTATAAAAATAATAGGCTCTTGCTCATCGTTGGCATCTTGCTATTAGTTGGCTGTCAAGATCCTAAGTTTTCGAGTGATCCTTTTACCGCAACTAAAGTCACCCAAGCGGCTTTGCCTACTGAGATGGTGCAAGCCCGTGTTGCCAGACAAAAAGTGGTTAGAAATGCTTTGTCCCTCAGTCAAGATAAGGTTATTTTGTTTGGTGATACCCATGTTCACTCCACCTATAGCCTTGATGCTTTTCAATGGAGTTTACCTATCATGCATGGCGCTGAGGGAGCTTTCCCTCCCGCAGATGCTTGTGACTATGCCCGCTTTGTCTCGCAGTTAGATTTTTACTTTTTAACCGATCATGCCGAAGGATATACGCCACGAATTTGGCAAGATCAAGTCGACTCTATTCGTCAATGTGCACGAATGACCGATAGCGAAAACCCCGACGTGATCCCTTTTATTGGTTTTGAATGGACCCAAGCAGGTTTTACTGCGGATACCCATTATGGTCATCACAATGTATTATATAAAGACTTTGAGGACGGTAAAATACCTACACGCCCTATAGCTGCCGCTGGTCCCGCAACTACCACCATGCGTGGTGACCAAGGCAAGATCAGTAAACTGATTTATTTGATTGACCCCATCAATATGAACTACTATTCAGCGTTAAACGATTTTAATGTTGAACTGCAGGCCACGCCTAATTGTTTACCTGATCTTAGCTCTAAACAGCAGCAAGCAGAATGCTTTGATACGGCAGCAACAACCGAACAATTATATAAAAAACTAGATGAATGGCAGCTCGATACTATGGTGATCCCACATGGTACCACGTGGGGATTTTATACCCCGCCAGAATCTTCATGGAAACATATGTTAACGGCGAAAAACTTTGATGCTGAAAAAAGTGGCCTGATTGAAGTGTATTCGGGGCATGGCGCTTCTGAGAAATATGTTAATTGGCAATACCGTAATATTGATGAGCAAGGTAATGTAACCTGCCCAGAAGAAAGTGCTGATTATCTTCCACCGTGTTGGCAAGCAGGTCAAATAATTAAGAAACGCTGTCAGGAAAAGGGAGGGACAGATTGTGATCGTAGAGCCGAAGTTGCCCGTTTGGCTTATGCTAAAGACGCTTCCGTTCGAGCATGGTGGTTAGTGCCAGGGACCGATGAAAATGATTGGTTAGATGCAGGACAAGCACGTAGTTTATTAACACCTGCTTTTAATTATCGACCCAAAAAATCGGTGCAATACGGGTATGCATTGCGTAATTTTGATGATGAAGATAATCCATTACGCTATACTTGGGGCATGATTGGCTCAACAGATACTCACTCTGCTAGAGCTGGACATGGTTTTAAGCAAACTAATCGTCATGGCAGCTCTGATACTTATGGTTTGGCCAGTTCGGTATTAAAATTAATATTAGCCAAAGATAAAGGTGATGAAAATGCCAGTCAAATAGCTGAACTTCCAGATATTAGTGAACAGCTCGCTAAAGTGGGTTATTCAATCATGGAAATTGAGCGTTTACAGTCATTTTTCACTACGGGTGGTCTAGCTGCCGTACATGCAGAATCGCGTAGTCGTGATGGCGTATGGGACGCAATGAAACGAAAAGAGGTTTATGCAACGACTGGGCATCGAATGTTGTTGTGGTTTGATCTCATCAACGCTCAGCAAGACGATAAAAAAGTGAAAATGCCCATGGGTAGCCGAGTTTACATGAATATTAGTCCTACTTTTGAAGTGAAGGCGGTCGGCTCATTTAAACAACTACCGGGCTGTCCTGCGGTGGTCTTTGAAAAACTGCCCAAAGCGCGGGCAGAAAAACTTTCGCTAGGTGAATGTTATTACCCTTCAGATGAAAGGTATCCACTTGATCGGATAGAAATTGTTAGAATTACTCCGCAAAACTATGCGGATGAAGCAATTGATAAATTAATTGAAAATCAGTGGAAAGTCTTTGACTGTAAACAACAAACCACCTGCGAAATATCATTCACAGATACCGATTTTACTCAGGATAAACGCGATGTTTTGTATTACGCCAAAGTATTTGAACAGCCAATTCCCACCATTAACGGTGCAAACCTGCGTACTCAATTCGATGAAAATAATAAAGCAATCTCGATCAATGTCTGTCATGGTGATTATCGCACTGACGAAGATGATAATTGTAGCGCTATGGTGAGTCAGCGAGCATGGTCGTCCCCCATATTTGTCGACTATCAACAGTAGTCATTTATTGAAGGATTTAAAAGGTAATACTATGTCAATGAACCGATCTCAATACCATTCAGTCAGTATTTATTACTGATGGTGCCTCGTGGTATTGGCTTATATAGCTAAAATCTTTTAAATCATGTTAAAGGGGAAGGACTATTAACCTGCTTGGTAGTCGAAACTATGCTGCTGTAGTATTACCACTGATGAAGCAGTGGTGGTCAATTTCCTTTTGTCTCCTCCCTTGCAGGGTTATACCAGTTTCATTAAATTAGTTCCCACTCAGAGCTTGTCAGTGCTTTGAGAATAAAGTGAATTTTTTTGTGTATAGTCACTCTATATTAAAGGAATTCTGTGCGATTATCGAAGTACTGACAAACTCCCAAAGGGCG